>DATKRH010000057.1:0-25396 GCA_035532295.1 Streptosporangiaceae bacterium | reverse complement strand
CCCCGGACACGCCGCGGGCCGGCGTGCTGGATGACCGAGTTGCCGCTGTTGGCACAATGGGGCGGTGACCAGCGAGCAGAACGGACTCAGCCAGGGCCTGACCATCGGCCGGATCCAGGCCGCCGCGGGCCGGCTGGCTGGCGTCGCGCACCGCACGCCGCTGCTCAGCTCGGCCACGCTCGACGAGCAGTGCGGTGGCCGCGTCCTGCTCAAGGCGGAGAATTTCCAGCGGGCCGGTGCTTTCAAGTTCCGCGGCGCTTATAACCGGCTCAGCCTGCTGGACGCCGGCGAGCGGGCCGCGGGAGTGGTGGCGTACTCCTCCGGCAACCATGGCGGCGCCGTGGCCCTCGCCGCCCGGCTGCTGGGCATTCCGGCCGTGGTCGTGGTCCCGGTGACCGGGTCGCCCGCCAAGCTGGCCGCGATCGAGGGGTACGGGGCGCAGATGCGCCGTTACGACCCAGCCCGGGAGCGGCGCGCGGAGGTCGCCGCCGAGATCGCCCGGGATCGGTCGATGACGATCATCCGGCCGTTCGACGACTACGACGTCATGGCCGGGCAGGGCACGCTCGGCATGGAACTGGCCGAGCAGGCCCGGCAGGCGGGCACGGACGGCCTCGACCAGGTGCTGGTGCCCGTCGGCGGCGGCGGCCTGGCCGCCGGGGTGTCGACCGCGGTCAAGGCGCTGCTGCCCGGCGTGTCGGTGATCGGCGTGGAGCCGGCCGGTGCTGATGACACCCGGCAGTCCATGCGGGCGGGTCACCGGGTCATCCTGCCCGAGCCGGTGACGATCGCCGACGGGCTGCTGGCCCAGCAGCCGGGGGAGCTCACCTTCGCGGTGAACTCGCGGCTGCTCGACGACGTCGTCACTGTCTCCGAGGACGCCATCATCGAGGCCATGCGATTCTGCTTTGCCCGCATGAAGATCGTGATCGAGCCGAGCGGCGCCGTGGCCCTGGCGGCCCTGCGCTCCGGCGCGGTCCCGGCCGCCGGCCGCCGTACGGCCGTGGTGGTGTCGGGCGGGAACATCGACCCGGCCGCCTACGCGGACTACCTGTCCGCGCCGGAGCCCGCGACAGCCTGACAGAGGCAGCCGCCGCACTGCTCAGCGCGACGCCTCAGTGCCGTCAGCTCAGGTGCCGAGGAGCTTGGCCTTCGCCGCGGCGAACTCGCTGTCGCTGAGCGCGCCCTGCTCATGCAGCCCGGCCAGCCGGTTCAGCTGATCGGTCACCGACGACTCGGCGGCCGCGGCCGGGGCCGCCGTCTGCGGGGGGGATGGCTGTGAGCCGCTCTGCGCGCTTTCGGACTCTGCCTGTTGCTGTGCCCTTTTCTTGCCGACCATGTAGGCGCCGCCGCCGACCACGGCCGCCCGCATCAGCGGGCGTCGTCGCACAATCATTTCCGCTCTCCTTCCGGTGCGATCCGGATCGCGCGGGCCGGCCCCGGCGCGCGGCCGGGCCGACCCCCACTGCCGGCCCGGCGCGGTGCCGGACCGGCCCCGTGCTAAGCCTGGTTACTGCTGTTCCGGCAGCGACAGCCCGAGGGAAATCATGATCTCCGGCGCGGCCGCCACGACCTTGGGGACGCCGACCTGCGGGGAGATGGCGCGCAGCACGCCGAGGATCTCGCCCGGCGTCGCGCCCGCCTCCAGGGCGCTCGACACCTGCCACAGGTAGGAGGCCGGGGGCGCGTCGAGCGCTATCAGCGAAGCGATCTTGACGAGCGCGAAGCTGCGGGCGTCCAGGCCGCTGTCCTCGCGCCATTGCTCGCGAAGCTGGAGGCCTTCCCAAAGGATGTCCACGTCTCCCGCGGACAGGCCGGAAAGGGCATCCCTGGTTTCCATGTCGACATCCGCATGTACGGGCACTGCCATGTCTGGTCCTCTCGTCGTCGCCTGGACGGCTGGCAGCCTGGACGGCGCTGCCGCCGCTGGTCTTCCTCGCCCACCGTCGCCGGCTAGCGGGCGCGATGCGTCACCCGCAGCGGATGGTTGTCCCCGGCCGCCGTCCTCGCGCACCGCCTAGGATCGGCAGTCACGGCCCGATCAGGAGGTACCCGCGGATGTCCGAACTGGCCGCCACCGGCCCGAGCACCGTCGACCGGCACCGCCTCGCCGAGCTGATCAAGCGTGAGCGCTCGCTCTACCGGGCGAACTTTCCCGCGTCCTGGGAGGCGTTCTCCGCCGCCGGGCAGAACCTGCTCGGCGGTGTGCCCATGACCTGGATGCGGATGTGGCCCGGCGGTTACCCGCTGTACTACGCCGCAGCATCCGGCGCGCGGCTCATCGACGTCGATGGCAACGAGTTCATCGACTTCTGCCTCGGCGATACCGGGGCGATGGCCGGTCACTCACCGGTGGCGGTGCAGGAGGCGATCTCGCGCCGGTTCGGCGAGGCCGGCGGGGCCACCACGATGCTGCCGACGCAGGACGCCGCCTGGGTGGCCGCCGAGCTTGCCCGGCGTTTCGGCGTGCAGCACTGGAGCTTCACGCTGACCGCCACCGACGCCAACCGCTGGGCGATCCGGCTGGCCCGGCAGATCACCAGGCGGCCCAAGATCCTGGTGTTCAGCTACTGCTATCACGGCAGCGTGGACGAGTCCTTCATCGTCGCGACGCCCGACGGCCCGCGCAGCCGACCCGGCAACGTGGGCGCGCCGGTCGACCCGCGCGAGACCACGCGGGTGGTGGAGTTCAATGACCCCGCCGCCCTGGAACGCGAACTGTCCCACGGCGACGTCGCCGCCGTGCTGATGGAGCCCGCGCTGACCAACATCGGCATCGTGCTGCCCGAGCCCGGCTATCTCGACGCCGTGCGGGCGCTGACCCGGCAGTACGGAACCCTGCTGATCAACGACGAGACGCACACGTTCAGCGCCGGGCCCGGCGGCTGCACCGCCGCCTGGGGCCTGCAGCCCGACATCGTCACGATCGGCAAGTCGATCGCCGGCGGCATCCCGGCCGGCGCCTACGGGCTCGCGCCCGAGCTGACGGAGCTGATCCTCCACGACTCCGATGCCGACATTAACGACACCGGCGGCGTCGGCGGCACCCTCGCCGGTAACGCGCTGTCAGTCGCCGCGATGCGGGCAACTCTCGAGGAGGTGCTGACCGACGAGGCGTTCACGGGCATGATCGAGGTCGGCACCCGGTTCGCCGCCGGGGTCCAGGGCGTGCTCGACCTGCACCGCCTGCCGTGGAGCGTGGTGCAGCTAGGCGCTCGGGTCGAGTACCGGTTCTGCCCCGAGCCGCCGCGCACCGGCGGGCAGTCCGCGGCCGCCGCCGACCCGCGCCTGGACGAGTACCTGCACCTGTACACGGTCAACCGGGGGGTGCTGATGACGCCGTTCCACAACATGGCGCTGATGTGCCCGGCCACGACGGCGACCGACGCGGACTCCCACGCGGCCGTATTCGCGGCGGCCGTGGAAGACCTGATCGTCTGAGCCGGCCCCCTCGGGGTCGCGAACGCTCAGCCGGCCCCATTCCTGCGCCGTCCCAGCGACCGGCTACCCGGCTCCCACGATCCCGGCGAGGATCTCGACGGCCCGCCGCAGCGCCGGCGGCTCCTCGGCCGCGTAGCTGAGGCGCAGGTAGGGGCCGGGCGGCTCGCTGGGGAAGCTGGCCCGGCCCGCGTTGACCATGACGCCGCGCGCCGCGGCCGCCTGCGCCACGCCGGCGTCGGAGCACCGGTCGGGCAGCCGCAGCCACAGGCTCAGCCCGCCCGCCGGGATGAGCTCCAGCTGACAGCCGGGCAGTTGCTGGCGCACCGCCAGGATCAGGGCGTCCCGGCGCTCCCGCAGCACCCGCCGCACCCCGGCCAGGTGCCGGTGCCAGCCCGGCGCGGTGAGCACCTCCAGCGCCACCTGCTGCAGGACCGGGGCCACGAACAGGTCGTCGCTGAGCCGTCCGCGGCGCAGCCGGACCAGCGCGGGGCCGCGCGCGGCCAGCCCGGCTACCCGCAGCCCGGCGGCGACCGGCTTGGACACCGAGCGCAGGTAGATAACGTGACCGTCGTCGTCCATGCTGGCCAGCGGCGGCGGTGAGGGGGGCCCGAGATCGAAGTCCCGCATCCAGTCGTCTTCGAGGAGGAACGCGCCGGCCCGGGCCACCGCCGCCAGCACCGCGCCCCGGCGGTCCGGCGCCAGCACCGCGCCCGCCGGATTGGCGTAACGGGGCTGCAGGTAGGCCAGCCGGGCACCGGTGCGCGTCAGCGCGTCGGCCAGCGCGTCCGGCAGCACTCCGTCTCGGTCGCCGGGCACCGGGACCAGGCTCAGCCCCGCCGCCCGGGCCGCGACGAGCGCGCCGACGTAGGTCGGCGACTCCACGATGACGGGCTCACCCGGCGCGCACAGGTGCCGGAACACCGCGCAGAGAGCAGCCTGGCCGCCTGGCGTGATGATCACCTGCTGCGCGGTCAGCGAGCCGCCCGACTCGGCGGCGAAGTGACTGCGCAGCTCGGGCAGGCCGCCGGCGGGCAGCCGGCTCCAGCCCTGCGGCCGCCGCCCGGCCCGGGACGCCGCCGACGCCAGCAGGCCGAGCGGCTGCAACCGCTCGTCGAGGAACCCGCTGGACAGCGCGATCGAGCCGGGCGGCGGCGCCTCGACCAGTTGCTCCAGGTCGGACCCGAGCCCTGGCCTGCTGCCGAGCGCGAGCGTCTGCCAGGACACGTCGGCCGCGCGCTGGTCCGGCCGCCGGGCGGCCGTGAAGGTGCCGCTGCCCGGCCGGGTCACCACCAGGCCCCGCCGGGCCAGATCGGCCAGCAGCCGCTGCACCGTGGCGGGGCTGAGTCGGTAGCGCTGCTGCAGGTCCCGGTAGGACGGCAGCTTGCTGCCGGCCGGGAGGGAAGTCACCAGCGCCTCGATCGCGGCCCGGGCCTGGCCGCCGCTCAGCAGACTGCTATCGTTGTTCATGAGACCTAATAGAAGCACTTCTGTCGAGCTGAGGAAAGCGTCACCTCTGCTACTCGGCGCCCTCGGTGTCGCGTGCTTCAGCATGACCTTCCCGGCCACCACCGCCGCCGAGCGGGCCTTCGGGCCGGTCCTCGTGGGCGTGGGCCGCGCCGTGCCCGCGGCGGCGCTCGCGATGGTCGTTCTCCTGCTGCGGCGGGAGTCGCTGCTGCCGCCGCGCGCACTGCTGGGCCGCCTGACGGTCGTGGCGCTCGCCGTGGGCGTCGGCTTCGGCCTGCTGTCGGCCATTGCCCTGCGGCACGTCAGCAGCGTGCACGGAGCGGTGCTGACGGGCCTCATCCCGGCCGCGACGGCGGGGATAGCCGTGCTGCGGGCCGGCGAGCGGCCGCGCGCCTCCTACTGGGCGGCGCTGGGGCTCGGCCTCGCCGTGGTCGTCGGATTCGCGGTCGTCCAGGGTGGCGGCGCGCTGCGCTCGGCCGACGTGGTCCTGCTCGTGGCGATCGCCGTCGCCGGCCTCGGCTACACCGAGGGCGGCGTGCTGGCCCGCGAGTACGGCGGCTGGCGGGTCATCTGCTGGGCGCTGATCCTGGCCTTGCCGGTCAGCCTCCCGGTCACCGCCTGGGCGGCCGCCACCGAGCCGGTCGGCCACGTTTCTGTCAGCGCGACCGCCGGCCTGGCTTACGTCAGCCTGGTGTCGATGTGCCTGGGCTTCTTCGCCTGGTACCAGGGCCTGGCGCGCGGCGGCGTCGCCCGGGTCGGCCGGCTTCAGCTGGCTCAGCCCGCGCTGACCCTGTGCTGGTCGGCCCTGCTGCTCGGCGAGCGGGTCAGCTGGCTGACGGGCCTGGCCGCGGCGGCCGTGATCGCCGCGGCGGCCGTGGGCCGCAACGCCCGGGTAGACGCCGCGACGGCCGCGGCCGGCCTGCCGGACCCCTTCCGACCAGAGCATTCGCCAGCTAGTGGCATCGTGAGTGGGTGAGTTATCACCTCCCCGGTCGCCGGGCCCAGCCGCCCGGCGGCCGGCCTGCCGCAGCCCTGGGCGCCATCACCGCAGGGCTGGGCGGACTGGGCGGACTGGGCGGCCTGGGCCGCGGCCTGGTTCACCTGTTTATCTGGCGTCTCATCTGGCGCTGGGGCCTCGCGGTCTGGCGAGTACCGGTCTTCGGCCCGGCCATCGACATCGTCGCGGCCCTCGTGGTCGTGGCGCTGATCGTCCTCCGGTCACAGCGCGGCCCGGGCTGGTGGCAACGCCGTGGCGGCGGCCCGTCCGGCGGCGGTGCCGCCAGCGGCCCGTCCGGCGGCGGGCCGAGCGACAACGCGGGACCCCGCGACTGGTGACCCGGCCGAGGACCGGCCGGCCGCCGGCCCGGCGGCTCACGACCGGGCGCCGCGATTCGCCTGATCAGGTGTCACGGCCGCGAGTTATGGTGTCGGCATGCCGGATCGCAAGGAGATTATCGAGGTCGGCGGCCGCAGCGTAGCCATCTCCAACCCCGACAAGGTCTACTTTCCGCGGACCGGGCACACCAAGCTCGACCTCGTCCGGTACTACCTGAGCGTGGCCGACGGCGCCCTGCGAGGCGCGGCCGGGCGGCCGATGGTGCTCAAGCGCTTTGTCAACGGCGCGGAGGGCGAGGCGTTCTTCCAGAAGCGGGCCCCGTCGTCGCGGCCGGACTGGCTGGAGACGGTCGAGCTGAAGTTCCCGTCCGGGCGGACCGCCGACGAGATCGTGATCAGGGACGCCGCCGGACTGGCCTGGATGGTCAACCTGGGCTGCATTGACCTGAACCCGCACCCGGTCCGCGCCGATGACGTCGATCACCCCGACGAGCTGCGCGTGGACCTGGACCCGGTGCCGGGCGTGGAATGGGCGCAGATCGTCCGGGTGGCGCTCGTCGCCCGGGACGTGCTGGCCGACTTCGGGCTGACCGGGTGGCCGAAGACCTCGGGCTCGCGCGGCATCCACGTCTACAGCCGGATCGAGCCACGCTGGACCTTCACGCAGGTGCGCGGCGCCGCCGTCGCGCTCGCCCGCGAGATCGAGCGGCGGGCCCCCAGCGAGGCGACGGCGCGCTGGTGGAAGGAGGAGCGGCACGGCGTTTTCGTCGACTATAACCAGAACGCCAAGGACCGCACGGTGGCATCGGCCTATTCCGTCCGCCCGACCCCCGACGCCCGGGTGTCAGCGCCGCTGACCTGGGATGAGGTGCCCGGTTGCGATCCCGCCGAGTTCACCATCGACACGGTGCCCGGCCGGTTCGCGCGGCTGGGCGACGTCGGGGCCGGCATCGACGAGGCGGTCGGCTCGCTGGCGGGACTGCTGGAGCTGGCCGCCAGGGACGATGCCGCCGGAGTCCCCGACGCGCCGTGGCCCCCGCACTACGAGAAGCAGTCGGGCGAGGCGCCCCGCGTACAGCCGTCCAAGCGGCGCGCCGCGGCCCCCAAGGCCGCGGCCGCCGCCACAGACGCGGCCCCCAATGATCCGGCCGTGCTGCCGCCCGCGCCGGGCAAGACCAGCGGGGCGAGCGGCCGGCGGCGGACGTCGATGCCGCTGATCGAGGTGGCGAGGGCGGCCACGCAGGCCGAGGCCCTGGCCGGGCTGGAGCGCTGGAAGGAGCGTCACCCGGCCGCGGCGGCGAGCCTGGAGGCGGCCGACATCCTGGTCGACTCGATGCGCGGCAGGTCCTCCACCTGGATCCGGATCCGGCTGAACCTGCGGCACGTCCCGGCGGCGGACCGGCCCGGCCAGGAGGCCCTGGAGGTGGACTATGACCCGTTCGCCGGGTTCGAGCCGCCGCCGCGCTTCCCCCGCTCCGGCTAGTCAGGTGACCTGGGCTGGTAGGCGACCTCAGGCGACCTGGCCGAGCAGGCTGGCCAGCAGCTCCAGGTGATCAAGGTCGTGCAGGTCCAGCACCTGAAGGTAGGCGGTCTGGGTGCCGATCTGACCGAAGGTCCCGAGCTTGTCGGCGATCTCGGCCGGCGATCCGGCCAGTCCGTTAGCCCGCAGCTCGTCCAGGTCCCGCCCGATCGCCGCCGCCCGCTGTGCCAGCTCGGCGGGGGTCCGCCCGCAGCACACGGGATGGGCGATGGAGTAGACCATCGACGACTCGGGCCGCCCGGCGGCCGCGCAGGCCTCCCGCACCCGGCCGAACGCGGCGGCCGTGTCGTCCACGCTGCCGAAGCCCCGGTTGAACTCGTCCGCGTAGCGGGCGGCCAGCTCCGGTGTCCGCCGCTTGCCGCCGCCGCCGATCAGCACCGGCGGCCTCGGCCGCTGGGCGGGCTTGGGCAGGCCGGGCGAGTCCGTGACCGTGTAGTGCGTGCCGCTGAAGGAGAACTTCTCGCCCTCGGGGGCCGTCCAGAGCCCGGTGATGATCGCCAGCTGCTCCTCGAACCGGTCGAACCGCTCCGCGAGACCGGGGAAGGGGATCGCATAGGCGGCGTGCTCGGCCTCGTACCAGCCGACGCCGAAGCCGAACTCCACCCGGCCGGCGCTCATCTGGTCGACCTGCGCCACCGAGATCGCCAGCGGCCCCGGATGGCGGAAGGTAGCGGCCGTCATCAGCGTGCCGAGCCGGATCCGGGAGGTCTCCCGGGCCAGCCCCGCCAGTGTCACCCAGGCGTCGGTGGGCCCGGGCAGGCCGCTGACGTCGCCCATCTTGAGATAGTGGTCGGACCGGAAGAACGCGTCGAAGCCCAGGTCCTCGGCCGCGCGGGCCACTCGCAGCAGGGTCTGGTAGTCAGCGCCCTGCTGCGGCTCGGTAAAGATCCGCAGTTTCATGGCCCCATACTCTCGCAGCGTGCCAGGGCCGACGGCCTGGCCGGGCATCTACTGCCGTGGCAACGACAGCTCCGGGCTAGCCACCACGCCTCGTCACGAGGCTGGCGGCGGCTGCTGCCGGGTGAGCGTGGCCAGGCACTCGACATGGTGGGTCATCGGGAACGCGTCGAACGCGCGGAGCCCGTCCAGGGCCCAGCCGCCGGCGATCAGCAGCCGCAGGTCGCGGGCCAGGGTCGCCGGGTCGCAGGAGACGTAGGCGATGGTCCGCAAGGGGGCGGGCGGGGTGGCGAGCGGCGCGGCGAGCGGCGTGGCGGGCGCGCCCGTCAGCGCGTCGATGACCGCCCGGTCCGCCCCGGCTCGGGGCGGATCCAGCACCGCGATCGTCGCCCCCGACAGGCCGATCCGGCTCAGCACCTCGCCGGCGTCGCCGCGGTGCACCCGCGCCCACGGCCACTCGCGCAGGTTATGCCGGGCGTCGCGGACCGCCGTGGCATCGGACTCGACGCCGATCACGGTGCCGCTGGGCCCGACCGCCCGGGCCAGCACCCCGGCGAACAGCCCGGCCCCGCAGTACAGGTCGAGCGCCCTGTCACCGGGGCGCGGGGCGAGCGCCTGCGCGACCGCTTGCGCCAGCGTGTCGGCGGCCGCCGGGTGCACCTGCCAGAAGCCGGCCAGGTCCACCCGCCAGTCCCGCCCCGCGGCATGCTGGGTCAGGTAACCGCGGCCGGCCAGGGCGGTCCGCGCCCCGGACCGGCCGACCGACCGGACACTGTCGGCGGCGACCGGCGGGACCGCGCCCCGCAGCGGCCCGGTCACCAGGACGGCGCGCTCGCCGGTCGCCGGGACGACCGCCACCTGGACCGACCTGGCGCCCGGCCAGCGGCCGGCGGTCACGCCGACGGCATTAACGGCGGGGTAGGCGATCGGGCACTCCCCCACCTCGACGACCTCGTGCGAGCGGTGCCGGCGCAGGCCAGGAGTCCCGTCCGGGGCTATCGCGAAGGAGACCCTGGTCCGCCAGCCGAGCCCCGAGGTGTCGTCCCCCAGCGGCTCGACGGTGACCTCGCGGTCGAGGCCGGCGATCCTCGCGAGCTGCTGGCGGATCACCGCGGCCTTCAGCCGCCGCTGGGCGGGCAGGCCGGCGTGCTGCCAGTCGCAGCCGCCGCAGCCGCCCGGCCGGGCATGGGGGCAGGGCGGCCGCACCCGGTCGGGCGACGGGGCCAGGATCTCGACGGCATCGGCGCGGGCGAGCTTCGCGGTGATCTGCGTCAGGACGGCGCGAACCCGCTCGCCCGGCAGCGCGTGGCGGACGAACACGACTCGACCGCCCCTATCATCGGGGCGGGCCACGCACCAGCCGCCGTGCACCGCCTCTCCGACGGTCAGTTCGAGCACGTCACCGGGCAGGGGCACCGTCGTGGCGGAAGTGGTCACTGGCACCATGTTGCCGTGCGGACTCACCAGGCCGGCCGGAGGGGTGCCGGCCGGCTAGTAGCGAGCCGCATGTGGGCATACCGTGATCAAGCACTGATCGCGCGGGAAGGAAGAGAGTGCACATCGTCATCATGGGGTGCGGGCGAGTCGGCTCGACCATCGCCCACATCCTCGAGGACCAGGGCCACTCGGTCGCGATCATCGACCGCGATCCCGACGCGTTCCGCAAGCTCCCGTCGGGCTTCAAGGGGAGCAGGATCACGGGCGTCGGTTTCGACCGCGATGTCCTGGCCGAGGCCGGCATCGAGCACACGGACGCCTTCGCCGCGGTCAGCAGCGGGGACAACTCCAACGTCATCGCCGCCCGGGTGGCCCGGGAGTCCTTCGGCGTCGAGCGAGTCGTGGCGCGGATCTACGACCCCCGCCGGGCCGACGTGTACCAGCGACTGGGCATCCCGACGGTCGCGACCGTGCGCTGGACGGCTGACCAGATGCTGCGCAGGCTGCTGCCGGAGGGCGCCGAGCCGCTCTGGCGCGACCCGACCGGCGCGATCGTGCTCGCCGAGGTGGCGTGCGTCGAGGAATGGCTGGGCGAGAAGGTCTCGGCGCTGGAGGAGATGGCCCAGACCCGGATCGCGTTCATCTCCCGGCTCGGCCAGGCGATGATCCCCACCAGCGGAACCGTCCTGCAGGAGGGCGACGTGCTGCATGTCGTGGCGGAAGAGGGCGACCTGCAGCGCATCGCCGCCCTGTTCTGCCGTCCGGTCCCCGGAAAGGGCAAACACTGATGCGGGTCGCGATCGCGGGCGCCGGCGCCGTCGGCATGTCCATCGCCAGGGAACTGATCGAGAACGGCCACGAGGTCCTGCTCATCGACAAGGACCCCCAGGCGATCCGGGTCTACGGCGTGCCCGGGGCCGAGTGGCTGCTCGCTGACGCGTGCGAGATCACCGCGCTGGACGATGCCTCCCTGGAGCGCTGCAACGTGGTCATCGCCGCGACCGGGGACGACAAGGCCAACCTGGTCACGTCGCTGCTGGCCAAGACCGAGTATGGCGTGCCGCGAGTGGTCGCCCGGATCAACCTGCCCGCCAACGAGTGGCTCTTCAACGAGTCGTGGGGCGTCGATGTGGCGGTCTCGACGCCCCGGCTGCTCTCGGCCCTGGTCGAGGAAGCGGTCAGCGTCGGCGACCTGGTCCGGCTGATGACCTTCCGGCAGAGCGACGCCAGCCTGGTCGAGATGACCATGCCGGCCGATGCCCCGCTGGCCGGCCAGCGGGTCGGCAGCATCAGCTGGCCGGCCGATACGGCGCTCGTCGCCATCCTGCGAGACGGGCGGGTGATCGTGCCGAGCAGCGACGATCCGCTCGAGGGCGGCGACGAGCTGCTGTTCGTCACCAGCCAGGACGTGGAGGCCGAGCTAGCCCGGCTGCTGCACGAGGGGGCATGAGGCGGTCACCTCGCGGTCACCTCGTCTCGGTGATCTCCGGTCCGCGCTCGAAGGGGTTGGGCATGCCGTTACCCTCCGCACCCTCCGCGCCCTCCGCCTCGATCTGCTGCTCGATCGCCTGCCGGGCTTCCTCGGGAAGCTGGATGTCCAGCGGCTGGCGCGGCGGCTGCGCATGGTCGCCGCGGACGACCACCACGTCCGCGAAGATCTCCTCGAACGGCCCGGCGAGCTCGGGCTGCTGCGCCGCGGGCCCGGAAATCAGCCCGCGCAGGAACCAGCGGGGGCCGTCGGCGCCCATGAACCTCAGCGTCTCTGCCGGCTGATGCTGGCCCCCCGCAGCCGCGCCCAGGGCAGCCGGGCTCAGGGCAGCCGGGCTCAGGCGCACCAGCACCTCCGGCCCGAACGGCCCGTCGCCCTCCTCGCTCTGGCCGCCGGACTTGGCCGCCTCGGCGGCGATCTCATGCCGCACCTCGTCCCAGAGCCCGGTGGTCTTGGGCGCCGCGAAGGCCTGGAGCTGAATCGCGCTGTTGCCGTAGACGACGGCGATCCAGATGCCGGGCTCCTGTTCCAGGCTCACCTGGATATCGCAGCCGTCCCGCAGCGGGACAAGCAGGCTGCCGAAGTCCATCCGCTCGCCGTCGGGGTAGCCGGCCGCCGCGTCCCACGGCCCGGCCGCCCGGTCGCGCCCGGAGCCGGCGCTCGCGGCGGAATCACGCAGCCGGGTCCAGGTGGCCGGGTCGCCCAGGTCCTCGCCGCGCCGCGCGGCGGCTGGCCGGCCGGGGCCGTCGTCATCCGGCTCGTCGTCCGCCGGCTCGTCGTCCGCCAGCTCGTCGCCGGCGGCCAGCTCCTCGGCGAAGTCCTGCTGGCCCTGGCCGGCGCCGCTGCCGCGCCTGGACTGATCCGCGTCCTCCCGGCGGTGCCGTCGGAACACCCCGCACGCTCCTTAGTCTGTGACCGAAAACTGGCATTATGCTCCGTCGCGAGCCTCGCTGTCGCGAGCCGGCTCCGCGCTCGTCGCGGGTCCGCCCGTCGCGTGTCCGCCCGTCGAGCCGAATCCGCCGTCGCCCCTGGCCGATCCTGGCAGCTTCTCCACCTCGTAGAACACCGGGTACGCCACGCGCTGGACCACCAGCTGGGCAATCCGGTCTCCGCGCTGGAACCGGACAGGGTGCTCGGCGTCGGTATTGAGCAACGTCACCCTGATCTCGCCACGGTACCCGGCATCGACGGTTCCGGGCGCATTGACGATCGTGACCCCGTGCCTGGCGGCCAGCCCGGAACGCGGGTGCACGAAGGCCGCGTAGCCGTCCGGCAGCGCGATGGCGACTCCGGTCGGGACCAGGGCGCGCTGACCGGGGGCAAGCTCCACGTCCTGCGCCGCGAACAGGTCGGTGCCGGCATCGCCGGGATGCGCGCGGGCGGGCAGCGGCAGGCCGGGATCCAGCCGCTTGATCAGTACCTCGACGGTGTCGTGGCGGGCACCGTCGCGGCGAACACCCTCATGGCCAGTCACGGAGGCGACCCTACCGCCACGGGCTAGTCGTCCGGCGGCGTTACCGGGGCGCAATCGGCTACGGGGGCGCTGGCGCGCAGCTGCGGCCAGGCGTAGGTGACCACCGCGGCGGTGGGCACGGCCACGATGGCGCCCGGGATGCCGGCGATCACCCCGCCGACCGCCAGCACCAGGATGATCGCCAGCGGGTGCAGGCGGACGGCCCGCCCGACGACCAGCGGCTGCAGCAGGTGACCCTCGATCTGGTTCTCCACCAGGAAGACGGCCACCAGGATGACGGCGGCGATCCAGCCCTTGGTCGCCAGCGTGACCAGGATGGCCAGGGCGCCGACGACCAGGATGCCGATGAGCGGGATGAACGCGGCGAGGAAGACCAGGACGATCAGCGGAACCAGCAGGGGGACGCCCAGGAGCCACAGCGCCAGGCCGATGAAGATCGCGTGGATCGCGGCCACCGCCGTGGTGCCCCGGACGTAACCCGTGAGCGCGTGCCAGGCGGCGACCCCGGCGTTGGCCATCCGGCGACTCGCCTCGGGAGACAGCCCGCTGATGATCCACGACCAGATCCTGGACCCGTCCTTGAGCAGGAAAAACGAGATGAACAGGGTCAGCACCAGGCCGGTCAGGCTCTCCAGGAAGATTCTCCCGCCGGTGACGACCGTCCCGGCGATGACCGCCTTGTGCTGCGACAGGAACTGGGTCACCTGCTTAGTGAACTGCTGCAGCCGGGCGCCCTTGAGGTGGAAAGGCGGCCCGGCCAGGGATCGCTGCAGCTCGGTGGCCGTGCGCTGGACCTCGGCCGCCAGCCGCGGATAGTCCGCGCCGACCCGGTTAGCGGTCAGCGTGGCCGCCCCGGCGATGATCACGATGGCGACCAGCAGCGCGCACCAGGTGGCCAGCAGGGCGGGCAGCCCGGCCCGCCGCAGCCGCGCGGACAGCGGCTGCAGCAGCGCCGCGAGCAGCAGGGCGGCGATCAGCGGCAGCACCACCAGGCGGAGCGCCACGGCGACCCGGAAGGCCCCGTAGACGAGGATGGCCACCAGGATCAGCCGCCAGGCCCAGGCGGCGGCCTGCCGGAGCAGCCGCGGGACCTGATCGTCGGCCGACGCCGCGGGCGCGGGCGGCACGGGCGGGGGCGGGGGCGCGGGCGGCACGGGCACGGGCGCAGGCGCGGGCGGCCCGGGTAGCTGGCCCGCTGGCCCCCGCTCCCCGGCTGGCCCCCGCTCCCCCGCCCGGCGCGCGAACGAGCGCAGCCACCCGGCCGGGCCCGTTACCGCGCCTTCCGGACGCGTCTGCGCAGGGTCAGGTTCGCCGTCACCCGGGACTGCCGGCCGGTCCGTCATGGACCCCATGTAACCAACTACCTTGGTGCCATGGGCAACTACCGGGAACACCTCCGCGTGCCGGCGTCGTGGTGGCTGCTCGGATTCATCACCATGGCGACGTTCGCCTCCTTCATCTGGGCCGGGTTCAGCCTGCTGACCGCGCTCGTCTCCTACGTGGTGCTGCTCGGCGGGCCCGCCGTGGCGCTGCTGATCTGGGGCCACGCCACGATCATGGTCACCGGCGGGGAACTGCGGGCCGGCCGGGTCACGATGCCGCTAGCTCAGGCCGGGCACGTGCAGGCGCTCGACGAGGCGCAGACCCGGCAGCTGCGCGGCCCGCTGGCGGACCCGGCCGCCTACATGATGCTCCGGCCGTACCTGCGGCTTGCGGTCTATGTGCAGGTAACGGGGGACAATCCCGCCCGGCCGTACTGGCTGGTCGGGACGAGGCATCCCGACGCGCTGGCCCGCGCGATCGACAGATCGCGACCGCAGGCCCGCACCGGTGACACCTCCGTGGCATGATCGGCTGACGGCGTGAGGAGGGAACATTCACATGTCTGCCAAACGGGCTGACGTAGGGTCGCGAGCGGTCAATGCGCTGGCCGGGATGGCCGCCGGTTTCGTTGCGCGCAAGCTGCTCTTCTTCGCCTGGACGAAGGTAACGGGCAAGGAGCCCCCGGAGCACCCGGAGGATCCCCAGGTGGCGCTCGGCGAGGCTTTGCTGTGGGGCATCGTGCTGGGCGCCGGCGTGCACACGGCCCGGATGCTGGCGACCCGGGCGACCGGCCGGCACGCCCTGGCGGCCGCCGAAGAGGAAGCCGGCTGATGCATGCCAAGGATAGGTCTCGCCTGACTTACAAGATCGCTTACGCGCTAGAGCATCCGGACAAGGTCTCGGGGTACGCGCGGCGCCGGGCCCGGGACGCCTGGCTCACCCTGCGCACGCGCGATCACGTCGCCTACTACCGGGCGGTCATGCGCTCGGACGCCGCCCGCAGCCGGGAGGGCGCGGTCGGCAGCAAGACGCACGAGTCGTGGCTGCGGATCGGCCAGATGCAGTTCGATTACCTGATCGGGCACGGCCTGAAGCCGCAGATGCGGATGCTGGAGATCGGCTGCGGCAACCTGCGCGCGGGCCGGCTGTTCATCGACTACCTGGACAGCGGGAATTACTACGGCATCGACATCTCGCCGGACATCCTGCTCGGCGCCCAGCAGGTCATCGTCGACTACGGCCTGCAGGCCAGCCTGCCGCACCTGGCGCTGGTCCGGGACCTGAAGCTAGAGTTCCTGCCGGACGGCTATTTCGACGCCGTGCACGCGCACAGCGTGTTCTCGCACTCGCCGCTCGAGGTGATCGACGAGTGCCTGGCGCACGTCGGCCGGATCCTGGTGCCCGGCGGGTTCTTCGACTTCACCTTCGACCGGACCGAGGGCGCCGAGCACCAGGTGCTGCGGGAGGACTTCTACTACCGGACGCAGACCCTCACGGACCTGGCCCGGCGCCATGGCCTGGAGGCCCGCTTCATGGATGACTGGGAGCTTCTGCCGCATGACCAGTCCAAGATCAGGGTAACTCGGCCGATATAACCGTCAGGCACACATTTCCGCGCAGCGGCGGTCGACGCTAGTGGTGAAGTGCCTCTGGAGGTGGCCGATGACTGACGATCCGCGGGTCCTGGGGATGGTCCTGGCCGGCGGGGCCGGCAAGCGCCTCGCCCCGCTCACCGCCGACCGCGCCAAGCCCGCGGTCCCGTTCGGCGGCCTTTACCGGCTCGTCGACTTCGCCCTGTCCAACCTGGTCAACTCCGGGTTCCGGCGAATCTGCGTGCTGACCCAGTACAAGAGCCACAGCCTGGACCGGCATATCACCACGACGTGGCGGCTGAGCAGCCTGCTCGGCAACTACGTGACCCCCGTGCCGGCCCAGCAGCGGCTCGGCCCGCACTGGTACACCGGCTCGGCCGATGCCATCTACCAGTCGCTGAACCTCGTCTTCGACGATCAGCCGGACATCGTGGCGGTGTTCGGCGCCGACCATGTCTTCCGCATGGACCCGATGCAGATGATCGACCAGCACCGGTCCAATGGCGCGGGCGTGACCGTCGCGGCCATCCCCGTGGCCCGGCACGAGGCCACGGCCTTCGGCGTGATCAAGACCGGCCGTGACGGCCGCACGATCGAGGCGTTCCTGGAGAAGCCGGCCGACCCGCCCGCGATGCCCGGCCACGACGACCTGGCGTTCGCCTCCATGGGCATTTACGTCTTCACCACCAGCGTGCTGGTCGACGCGCTCCGGCAGGACTCAGCCGACCCCGGGAGCAGGCACGACATGGGCGCCGATATCGTCCCCATGCTCGTCAAGGAGGGCACCGCCCAGGTCTATGACTTCCTGGACAACAAGGTGCCGGGCGCCGAGCCGCGCGACGCCGGGTACTGGCGGGACGTCGGGACGCTGGATTCCTACTTCGACGCGCACCTGGACCTGTGCGCCGTGCACCCGGTGTTCAACCTCTATAACGCCAGGTGGCCGATCCTGACCCACGTGCCCTCCCAGCCCCCGGCGAAGTTCGTGCACGACGCCGGCGACCGGGTGGGCCAGGCCATCAACAGCGTGGTCAGTAACGGCGTGATCGTGTCGGGCGGCCTCGTCCGCAACTCCGTCCTGTCGCCGGGCGTCCGGGTCAACAGCTGGTCGCGGGTCGAGCGCTCCGTCGTGCTGGACAACACCCGGATCGGACGGCACGCGGTGGTCGAGAACGCGATCCTGGACAAGAACGTCGTGGTCCCGGAGGGAGCCGTGGTCGGCGTCGACAAGGACCATGACCGGACCCGCGGGTTCGTGGTGTCGGACGGCGGGGTCACGGTGGTCGGCAAGGGCCAGACCGTCGAGCCATGACGGAACCGAGCACGGGGCCGAGCACGGGGCCGAGCACCGGGCCGAGCACCGGGCCGCGGCTGAGCGTGGCCATGCTGACGAGGGAGTATCCGCCCGAGGTCTACGGCGGCGCGGGCGTGCATGTGGAGTACCTGGCCCGCGAGGTCGGCCGGCTGGTGCGGCTGACGGTGCACTGCCAGGGGGCGGACCGGCCGGCGGCGGTCGCCCACCGGCCGTGGACGCAGCTCGCGACGGCCAGCAGCGCCCTGCAGGCCATCTCGACCGACCTGTCGATGGTGGCGGCCGTGGACGGCGCCGACCTCGTGCACTCCCACACCTGGTACGCCAACCTGGCGGGTTATCTCGCCGGGCAGCTCTACGGCATCCCGCATGTCATGACCGCGCACTCGCTGGAGCCGCTGCGGCCGTGGAAAGCCGAGCAGCTGGGCGGTGGCTACGCGCTGTCCTCGTGGTGCGAGCGCACGGCCATCGAGTCGGCGGCGGCCGTCATCGCCGTCTCGGCCGGCATGCGCGCCGACATCCTCAGCGCCTATCCGGCCGTCCCGCCGGGCCGCGTGCACGTGATCCGCAACGGCATCGACACGGCGCAGTACGTCCGCGATCCCGGCACCGACATGCTCGCCCGCTACGGAATCGACCCGGTCCGGCCGTCGGTCGTGTTCGTCGGCCGGGTCACCCGGCAGAAGGGCGTGCCGGTCCTGCTCCGGGCCGCGCGGCAGCTCGACCCGGCCGCGCAGCTCGTGCTGTGCGCGGGGCAGGCCGACACCCCGGAACTTGAGGCTGAGGTATCCGGCCTGGTCGAGCACCTGCGGGCCACCAGGCCCGGGGTGATCTGGATACCGGGGATGCTGGCCAAGCCCGAGGTGATCCAGATCCTCAGCCACGCCACCGTGTTCGCCTGCCCATCGCTGTACGAGCCGCTCGGCATCGTGAACCTCGAGGCGATGGCCTGCGGGACGGCCGTGGTCGCCTCTGACGTGGGCGGTATCCCGGAGGTGGTCACCGACGGGCTGACCGGGCTGCTGACCCCGCCCGGCGACCCGGCGGCCCTCGCCGGCGCGCTGAACGTCCTGATCGCCGACCCGGCCAAAGCGGCCGCGATGGGCGGTGCCGGACGCGAACGGGCCGTCACCGAATTCAGCTGGACGACGATCGCCGCGCAGACAGCGCAGCTGTACGCCAGTCTCGTCCCGCGGGGCGCGGCGAGCGATGAGCGCACCGGCGGGTAGCCGCCCGAAATTGGATGGCGCACATTTCGCGCGTTGACCGGATATGCCCCTGCCCGACCGCAGGGAGATCCTCAGCGGCTGGGACAAGGCGGGGATGAATGGTGTAAATGTTCCCTATGGGCCGACACGCAGAGAGCCGGATACCGGCCAACGACCCGTTCATGACCTCGATCGTGAGCGCGCTGCTGCTTCTTCTCCTCTCGGTGTGCATGCTGGCGGGCATGTAACAGGGACGAGTTAAGATACATCTTGATTAGCCGGAGTTATCCTGAGGATGGGCCGGGCCCGGCCGAGCCGGGCCGTCCCCGCGAACTGGCTGCCGGGCCGGTCAGGTGACCGATCCGGCCGCCGCGCCGGTGGCGCGGTCCCCCCAGCGAGCGATCTCGCCCTCGAGGTCCAGCGGGCGGATCATCGCTCCGCCGCGCAGTTCGCCTTCCCAGTCCTGAGCGGGCACCCGCCACATAACCTCGAACTCGATGCCGCTCGGGTCCTTCGCGTACAGCGACTTGGATACCCGGTGATCGCTGGCTCCGACGAGGGCGCCGCGCGCCGCGAGCCGCTGCCGGATCTCGGCTAGCTCGCCCAGCGTGCCGACCTCCCAGGCCAGGTGGTAGAGGCCGAGGTAATGCCCTTGCGGGGCCACCCCGCCGGCCACCTCGAAGAGCCCGAGATCATGATCGTTCGCCGACCCCGGGGCGCGCAGGAACGCTGCCGTGCCCGGAATCTGCGTGCGCACCTCAAAGCCGAGGGCGTCGGTGTAGAAGCCAACCGCCGCGGCCAGGTCCGCGACGTAGAGGACCGCGTGGTTCAGGCGGCGTACGGCCATGTCATCTCCTCAGAACAGGCTCGACGTTATCATATGGGTGTATGGGCCTGATGATATGGTGACCCATATGAAGACGACGGTGGAGCTGCCGGACGACCTGCTCCGGGAAGTTCAGCACCTGGCCAGGGCAGAGGGCACGAGCATGAGATCCCTGATGGAGGAGGGCCTGCGGGCGGTCATCGCCCGGCACCAGGCGGCGGGGCGGTTTGCCCTGCGCGACGCCAGCGTGACGGGCAACGGCCTGACCGCGGAGTTCGCCGGCGCTGACTGGGCGCGGATCCGCGAGGCGGGCTACGGAGACCGGCTGTGATCGCCGTCGACACCAACATCCTGGTGTACGCCCACCGCCGGGACTCGCCGTTTCACGCCGCCGCGATGGCGCGGATCAGGGAGCTCGCGGAGGGCCGAGCGCCGTGGGCGCTGCCCTGGCCGTGCGTCCACGAGTTCTACTCGGTCGTCACTCACCCGCGGGTCTACAGCCCGCCGAGCACCTGCGAGGAGGCCATCGGCCAGATCGGGGCCTGGCTGGAGTCACCGTCCGTCGTGCCGGTCAGCGAGGGCCCGGCCTACTGGAACAGCCTGGCCGGGCTGCTATCAGCGGGCAAGATCACCGGCCCGGCGGTGCACGATGCCCGGATCGCGGCGCTGTGCCTGGCCAACGGGGTACGCGAGCTGTGGTCAGCCGACCGTGACTTCAGCCGATTTCCTGAGCCGCGGGCGGTCAACCCGCTGGTGTGAGCCCGCCGCGTCGGCCCGGTGAGCTAGCTTCCCAGGGACTTGCGGCGGCGGTTCTCCCGCAGCCGCCGCCGCTGGGACGGGTCCAGCATGGCGTAGGCCACCGCGGGAATGATGACCGCCAGGGCGATCACGCCGAGGGCCAGCCAGGGGCTCACCATGAACAAGATGAGCCCGATGATGACACCGGCGATGCCGTACTTCATGTGAGGCGCCATTTCCGGGCTCCCTCCGCGGAGAGCCTGCGGCTCCCCTGCTGATGACGTGCCCACTCAATCACACGTCCGCTACTGGATAGAACGAGCTGGCCGATCAGGGTGTTCCGCCCGCGCGTCCGAATCCGCTCACGGCCGCCCGCGGCGCTCGCAGCCGCTCCGGCCGGTGAGCCGGCGCTGCGGGGCATGATGTTGGATGATGGGTGCGCTCACCACGGAGGCTCCCATGACGTTGTCGCTGCCTGTCGACACCGAGGCCAACGAGCTGCTCACCCGCAGCCCGCTGGCCCTGCTGATCGCGATGCTGCTGGACCAGCAGGTCCCGCTGGAGAAGGCCTTCAGCTCGCCGTATCAGCTAGTCCTGCGGCTCGGGCATGAGCCCACCGCCGAGGAACTGGCTGACTACGACCCCGAGGCGCTGGCCGATATCTTCGCGCAGCGGCCCGCGCTGCACCGGTTTCCCCGGGCGATGGCGGGCCGCGTTCAGGACCTGGCCCGACTGCTGATCGACCGCTACGGCGGCGACGCCGAGCAGGTGTGGGCCAGCGCCGGCAGCGGGCAGCAGCTGCGCGACAACCTCGCCGAGCTGCCCGGTTTCGGCGCTTACAAGGCGCAGATCACCATGGCGCTGCTGGGCAAGCAACTCGGCGTGCGCCCGGCGGGCTGGCGCGAGGCGGCGGGGCCGTTCGGCCATGAGGGCTCCCACGTGTCGGTCGCCGACATCGTGGATGACGAGTCGCTGGCGAGGGTCCGGGCGCACAAGAAGCAGATGAAGGCGGGACGAGCGGGATGAGCGGGACATTGGCACAGGTAACTAGTGACCATCCTGATCCAAACGGGCCATTGCGCCACCCGCAGACAATCCGTTAGCGTCACGTCACCGTCCGGCACGCGCGGCGGCAATCCCCTGGCCGCCCGACGGCCTCTCCCAGGAAGGCAGCAAACGCTCATGCTCCCGTCAGACAAGGTAGCCAAAGCAGCGTGCCGATTTACGGACCCGGACGAGTTGTTCGTCCAGGGCGCGGCGCAGAACAGGGCCAAGCTGATCTGCCGTGGCTGCCAGGTCCGCACTGAATGCCTGGCCGACGCCCTCGACGGCCGCATCGAGTTCGGAGTCTGGGGCGGCATGACCGAGCGGGAGCGCCGCGCGCTCCTGCGTCGGCGCCCCGAGGTATCGAGCTGGTACGACCTGCTGATGCGAGCGCGTGAACAGTACGCGTCGGCGCTATCGGAAGATCCAGATTCGGTCTCCGGGCTAACCGCCTAACAGCCGTCGCGCTGCCGCGGCTTAGACCGCGTCGCCGCGGATCGAGAACGCCGACAGCCGCCGGGTGCAGATCGTCAGCGCCGCCGCGGTGACGATTACGCCCATGACCACCGCGGTACCGAGGCTGAGATGGGCGTGCAGCGTCTGGTCGCGGGCGATGGAGTTGGCCACCGACAGCGAGTACTGGCTGACCGACAGCAGCCCGACGCCCGGCACCAGGTTGGCCAGCAGCCCCTCCCAGACCAGCAGGTACAGCAAGCCGACGGCGATGGCCCGGCTGGTGAGCACCGACAGCATCACGAAGACGGCGTTGTAGATCACCGCGGCGACCAGCGCGCCGGCCAGCAGGCCGATGGCCAGGCTGCTGGCCGGGCCCTTGGCGATCAGCGCCGCCAGGTACTCGGGAATCGCGCCGAACGCGATGGTGAGCACCGCCGCCACCAGGAACTTGCTCATGACCACCTGCGACCTCGGGACCGGCGTCGCCAGCAGGTGCACGATGCTGCCGTCGTCGATCTCGGCGCCGAGCACGCTGGTGCCGATGATCAGCGAGGTCAGCGGGATGACCACCGAGAAGCCAAAGCCGCCGAGGAACTCCGGCTGCCAGGAGCCGCTGCGGGCCGTCGCGGTGAGTAGCGCGGCGATCGCCACGAGGATCGCCGGCGGGATCGCGAACAGCAGGGCGCGGCGTCGGCCCATCGTGGCGCGGAACGTCAGCTTGATGATGACGCCGTTGAGCAGACCGGGCATGGGAGTCACCGTTCCTCTGGTTCGGTCAGGAGGCGAGCAGGTAGGCGAAGACGCTTTCCAGCGACTCGTCCGCCGGGAGCACTTCGCGCAGCCGGATGCCCCGCTCCCGGGTGAGCGCCGCGATCTGCCGGGTGAAGGTGCCGTAGTCGCAGGCGCGCACCTGCAGGCCGCGCGGGGTCAGCTCGACTCCGCTCACCGCCGGGCTGCCGATCAGCGCGGAACCGAGCAGCCGGTCATCGGAGGAACGGACCAGGAAGACGTGCGGCCTGCTGGTCATCAGCCGCCGGATGGCGCGGAAGTCCCCGGAGGCCGCCAGCCGTCCGCCGACGATCACCTGGATGGTCCCCGACAGCCGCTCGACCTCTTCCAGGATGTGCGAGCTGAGCAGGATCACCCGGCCCTGCTCGCCCTGGTCGTGCAGCAGGTCCATCATGTGCAGGCGCTGCCGCGGGTCCATCCCGTTGAACGGCTCGTCGAGCAGGACGACCTCGGGGTCGTGCACGAGCGCGGCCGCGACCTTGATCCGCTGCCGCATGCCCTTGGAGTAGGTGGAGATCCGCCGGTCCTGCGCGTCGCTCATCTCGAGGGTCTCGATGGCTCGCCGGGCCGCCCGATCCGGGTCGGGCAGCCGGTGCAGCCGGGCCGTGGCGCCGACGAATTCCGCGCCCGTGAGAAACGAGTAGACCGAATCGCGCTCGGGGACCAGCCCGACCTTCCTGAACAGCCCGGGGTTACGCCAGGCCTGCTCGCCGGCGACGGTGAGCTCGCCGCGCGAGGGCGCCAGGAAGCCGGCGATCAGGTGCAGGACGGTCGACTTGCCCGCCCCGTTCGGGCCGAGCAGGCCCGTCACGCCGGGACCGATGCTCATCGTGATGTCGTTGACGGCGACGACATTGCCGTACCAGCGGGTCACGGCCCGCAGCTCAATCGAGGTCATGCCACGCCTACCTTCCGGTAGCGAAGGATCAGGCCGCCGATACCGATCAGAAGAAATGCAACGAGCGCCAGGCCGTAGGCGGGACCGAGGCTTCCGGGGTTCGGGACCTGGCCGGGGGTCGTCCCGCCGAGCCATTGCCGCAGCCCGTCCAGGACTGTGAACGGGCTGATCAGGCCCGCCAGCCGGGCCAGGGTCGGCGCCCCTCCGGAGACCGGGTGGCCAAAGGAGTTGAGCCCGATGTGCGTCAGCAGGCTGGCCAGCGTCCAGGTCAGGAAGAAGAAAACGGCGACGCCGCCGGTGGCGAAGGCGCGCTTGCCGCTGAAGGAGGCCAGCAGCAGGCCCAGGCCCGCGAGCACCAGGGCCCACGCGACGCCGAGCAGCAGGCCCGGGATAAGCGCGCGGGTCTGCGCCCAGACCGCGCTGCCGCCGTGCATCTGCGCGACCGTGCCCAGGTAGAGCAGCAGCAGCGGGACCTCCAGCATGATCAGGCAGGCCAGGAAGAACGCGGCCAGCTTCGCGACCGGATAGTCGATCCTGCGGATCGGCCGGGCGAAGTACAGCGGCAGCGTATGGCTGCGCAGGTCGCGGGACACCAGTTCGGGTGCCTGCGCGGCGATGAACGCCAGCATGACCAGGATCCGCAGGCTCGGGACGTAGGTGTCGTAGCTGAACGGCCGGACGTGGTTGCCGGACAGGGCGACGGAAGCGGCGCTGACCACCGCGGGCACGCACATGATCACGAACGTGATCACCGGGATGATCTTCGCCTTGACCCCGCGGCGCAGGCCGAAGGCCGACCTCAGGCTGTGCCAGGTCAGAGCGCGGACGATCGCGGACCGGCCCAGGCGCCGCCCCTCGTAAGACCGATAGCCGATGTCGTGGATGACCCCGGCGCCACCGTTAACTGACATGGCCTGCTCCTGTTCGCGCCGTGGCGGGGTCGGTTGCGCCGGGGACCAGTTCGTCGCGGAACAGCTCTTCCAGCCGGTGCCGGCGCTGCTCCATCCGGCCCAGCGACAGGCCCAGGTCGGCGACCGCGTCGCGCACGGCGTCGTAGGTCTGCTCGCCGGCCAGCTGGATCAGCAGCCCGCGCTGCTGGGGCACGGCGATCAGGCCGCGGGCGGCCAGTTCCGCGGCCAGCAGGTCGGTGCCCTCCTCCACCTCGACCAGCAGCACCTCGCTGGCCTGGGTGACCGAGCTGATGGTGTCGGCGCGCAGCAGGCGGCCGCCGTCGATGGCGACCAGGTGATCGCAGATCTGCTCGATCTCGCCCAGCAGGTGCGAGGCGACCACGATCGAGATGCCGAACTCGGCGCCGATCCGGGCGACTAGGTCCAGCATCTGACTGCGCCCGGCCGGGTCCAGGCCGTTGGTGGGCTCGTCCAGGAGCAGCAGCCGGGGGTCGCCGACCAGCGCCTGGGCCAGTTTCACCCGCTGCTTCATGCCGGTGGAGTAGGTGCCGATCTGCCGGTACCGCTCCTCGTAGAGCCCGACGTGCCGCAGCGAGTCGGCGGCTCGTTCCTTCGCGGCGGTCGGCGGCAGGCCCGACATCCGGCCCATGTGCGTGACGAACTCCGTGGCGGTCAGGTCGGGCGGCAGGCAGTCATGCTCGGGCATGTAGCCGGTCAGCGTCCTGATCAGCGCGCCGTGGGTCGCGCTGTCGTGCCCGAGCACGGCGGCCGTCCCGCTGGTGGGTCCGGCCGGCCGGGCGGCCGGGCTAGGACGTCCCCTACCTTTCCCGATCGCCGCGATGGGTGTCATCAGCCGGCAGGATGATTCGCGCTGCGCCTGCGGTCCGGGGCGCGGCAGGGCGGGCCGTAAGATGCGCAGACCGGGGCGTGCACACCGTTAGGTGCCCTATTCACGGAGGACCTAGCCGATGGCGAACGGGCAGCCGCGGGCTGGTGAACGGGACGGGGCGGCCCGCGCGCCGGGCGGGGCGGGCGACGCTGGGCTGGCCGCCCGGCTGGCGCTCGCGGCCGCGGCACTGGCTGTGGTCTTCGTCGGAATCCGGGCCGCGCTCGCGCCGGCCACCTGGGCCGCGGGCCCCTGGCATGCGCACGGCATCCCACTGGGCATCGGCCTGGAACTCGTCTTCGTCGTCCTGCTGATCGCGGTTGAGCTGCGCCGCCG
>DATKRH010000056.1:0-47734 GCA_035532295.1 Streptosporangiaceae bacterium | reverse complement strand
CCACCCACCGACCCCAGGGAGGAACCCGATGCGCGGCGAATGGCAGTAACACCCCCAGCCCCCCAGCCACCCACCGACCCCAGGGAGGAACCCGATGCGCGGCGAATGGCAGTAGCTATCACTTCATGTTTGCTCTGGCGCGAGTTGCGGCGAGGCGGCCAGGCCCGAGATCACGCTTACCGGCTCGGCTGAGCCGAGTCCCTGTGATGTGTCACCGCCAGGGCGGCGGCTAGGGCTGCCCCGATGCCGCCGCTAATGGCGATGATCATGCCCGGCGAGTGGGTCATCGAGGCAAGAGCACCTGCGAACACGATCCAGAGGCCCTGAAAGACCTGCATGCCGCCGTTGGCCAGGCCGAACGCCTGGCCCCGGCGCTCTGGAGGGATCGCCGCGACGAATGCCGAGTTTGCTGCGAGCTGGTAGGACGCACATGCGCCAGAGACAGCGAGGATCACCAGAGCTGCGACAAAATCCACCCGGAGGATCAGGAGGATCAGGACACCGCAGGCTGTGGCAGCCAGCGGCGCCAACAAGCGCTGTCGCTGCTGCGGCTGTACCAGCCTACTGAAGGCAACTGCGCCGACCATGGTCCCGAAGGGGCCAGCGGCGAAGATCACGCCGGTAGCGACTGCCAGCGGGAGACCGGAGTGCATGCTGTGGGCATAGGGGGCAGCCAATCCCATGGGGACTATGTAGAACGTGACGAGCCAGCCGTAGAGAACTAACGTGCGGAGGGTCCCGTTACCGAAGACGAGCCGCACGCCGGCCGCGATCTCGCCGAACCTGGAGCCGGCCGTCTCAGCATGCCCGGCAGCAGCAGCGCGCCTGAGTACGCCGAACCGGACCAGGAGAGCCGACGCTGCGAAGGTCACGGCGTCCACTGCCAGGGCTCCGCTCACATGCAGAGCCGTCACGACTATCCCGCCGAGCGCGAAGCCAGCCACCATTCCCGTCTGCAGGGCAGTCTGGGATACGGCGACGCCCAGGACGTAGAGCTCTCCAGTCAGGATGTCGGGCACCATAGCGGAACGTGCGGCCTTAAACGGCGAATCCAGCAGGGTGACAACGAACAGCAGGGCCACCAGCAGCCACAGACCGATGCTGTCCGAGGACTTCTCGCTCAGCAACGCCATCGCGCCGACCAGGACCATCCGCACGACGTCGCAGGCCACCATCACCTCTCGCCGGGGCAGTCGGTCGGCAAGTCCGCTCAGGGCCAGGCCACCGAGAAGCCACGGAACGAGGGTGACGGCGTAGGTCGCGGCCGACCAGAAAGCCGACCGCGTCTGGTCGTAGACCAGCACCGTCATCGCTACCCGGGCCAACTGGTCACCGGCTACGGACAGCACCTGAGCGAGCCAGAGCGACCTGAACTCCCTGACCGCGAACACACTCCGAAACGTCACCCGCACCGGCGCCGCCCGACGCACCGAGGCGACACTTCGCGCCGCACTCTCCACTACGTTCTCCCAGGGTCGCTCGTTGCCGCCAGACAGTCCTGTCTCCACTATCTCCTTCAGGCCAACGTTGAGGCAACGGTCCGCACCCGCTGCGTGGCTGAGCGCATCCCTTGCATATTTTACCGCTAGTACGGGCACAAAACTCGGGTCACAATCTTCTCAGGAGAAAGCAAAGAAGATCGGTTTCGACCTACTTCACAGCTCCTAAATGCCACCGAGGGGACGGATCCGGGCTGAGGATGAATGGTAATCCACGGCGGGCAGCGCGCCCGACAGGACACTGGTCAGCGTTTCACCCAGACAGGCGACGGTCAGGCAGGCGGTCCTGGCAGGATACGTTGATGCGGCGCGCGATCGCGGCCGTGGCGATGTCGGCGGCCGCCACGCTCGGCCTGGTCGTGGTGTCACCGGCCGTCGGAGACCCGGTGGCGCTGGCCGCCCAGCTCAGCTGGCCGGCGGCGGCGCCTTTCAGCGGAACGTCGGCCGTGGGCGCCCTATTTAGCGATCACAACGGAAGGCTGGCACACTTCTGCACGGCGAGCGTCGTGCACAGCCCGCATGGGAATCTGCTGATCACCGCTGCGCACTGCATCCAGGGAAAGGATCTGAAGCCGGCGGGCGCGATCACCTTCGCGCCCGGCTACCACGACGGTCGGTTCCCCCATGGCCGCTGGATCGTCCGCGCTGCCTACGTCGACAGCGCATGGAAGAAGAGACGGGATCCCGACGACGACGTCGCCTTCCTCCTGGCCGGGCGGCCGGGGCTGCGAATCGAGAAGTACACGGGGTCCGAGGCGCTGGAGACCGGCACCCCGTTGCCGCAGCAGGTGCGGGTGATCGGCTATCCCGACCGCAACAACCTACCGGTGACCTGTGGCGCGTCGGCCCGCGCCTTTGATCCTGGCCACCTCCACCAGATGGTGTTCGACTGCGACGGTTACACCAACGGGACAAGCGGCGGCCCCTTCCTCGCCCATGCCACCGCGGCCGGCACCGGCAAGGTGATCGGCGTGATCGGCGGCTACCAGGAGGGCGGGGACACGCCCAACGTCTCCTACTCCGCCCGCTTCCTGGCCAACGTGGCCGCCCTGTACAAGACGGCGACGTCGTGACGGTACTGGCTGAGCGCGTGAAAATGAAGTGAGGGCGTGATCATGAAGTGGGGCCGGGATCAGGACGGGCGGGGAACGATCTTGTCGATCTCGGCGAGTTCCTCGGGCTCGGGAATCCAGCCGGCCGCTTCGGCGTTGGCTCGCACCTGCTCGGGCGATGTCGCGCCGGCGATGACCGACGAGCAGCCCGGCAGGGCAGCGAGCGCGCCGATGCCGATTTCCAGCAGCGACCGGCCGTGCTGCTCAGCCCACTGCGCCAGCGCCTCCACCTTGTCGAGCTTCTCGTCGGTGATGTAGCCGGCCCGCTCGTGCAGCCGGGTGCCCTGAAGCGGTCCCTGGCCACGCCGGATCTTGCCCGTGAGCATGCCATTGGCCAGCGGGAAGTAGGGCAGGACGCCCAGCCCGTAGTGCACGCTGGCCGGCCCGACCTCGGCCTCCGCGGCGCGCTCCAGCAGCGACCAGTGGTTCTGGGCCGAGATGAAGGGCGTGGTCCCTAGCTCCCGCGCGGCCGCCGCGGCCGCCGCGATCTGCCAGCCGGCGAAATTGGAGTGCCCGAGGTAGCGGACCTTGCCCTCCGTCACGAGCTCGCCCATGGCGCTCAGCGTCTCCTCGATGGGCGTCTCGGGATCGGGGGTGTGGATCTGATACAGGTCGATGTAGTCGGTGCGCAGGCGGCGCAGGGACCGCTCCACGGCGCGCCTGAGGTACGCGCGGCCCCCCTTGGCACCTGCCGCCGGGCCGAAGCCCATGTCGACGTTCTGGTGGCCGAACTTGGTCGCCAGAACCACCTTGTCCCGGCGTCCTTCGAGCACCTCGCCGAGGATCTCCTCGGACCGGCCGGCGCCGCCGTAGACGTCCGCGGTGTCGAGCAGGGTGATCCCGGAGTCGATCGCCGCGTCCACCACTGCACGTGTCGCCTCGACGTTCAGCCTCCGGCCGAAGTTATTACAGCCGAGTCCCGCGACGGAGACGACTAGTCCGGAGTTGCCCAGTGACCTGTAGCGCATTTCCCTGCCCTTGCTGCTGTCCCGCTGCTGCTGACCGTGCATGCCGGCCCGCGACCGATCGTACCGAGCGCCCGAACGTCGGCCCGCCTGCGACCGGTGCCCCTCGGGTGCCCGTGGGCTGCGGGAACCTGCGTGCGCGCACGGCTACACTGAGCCACCGGCTGGGCGTGACGGCGATCGATACCCAGTGCTGCTAAGGGGTAGCGCGAAATCCCAGCTGCGATAGCATGGAGTTAGTGGCGATTGGCGGAACGTTCATCAGGCAATTGCGTCTGCACTTTTCGTCCTTACGGCACGGTTAGACCGAGGGCGCAATATGATCATCGGTCTCTGTGCCAGGATCGTCTCAGGGGCCTGGACTTTGCCGATACGGAGCGCGACTCATGACGGAAGATGCATCTGGCCCGACAGTACTGCGAATCCTCCTCGGCACTCAGCTGCGCCGTCTTCGGGAGGCTCGGGGCATAACGGCACAGCAGGCCGCGCGGACGATCCGCGCCTCCGAGTCCAAGATCAGCCGCATTGAGTTAGGGCGCAACTCGTTCCGGGAAGTCGATATCGCGGACCTGCTTACCTTGTACGGGATTATGGACGTCGGCGAGCGCGAGCAGATGCTGTCGCTGGCCAGCCAGGCCAACCAGCCGGGCTGGTGGCACCGTTACCAGGACATCCTGCCGACGTGGTTCCAGTCCTACATCGGCCTGGAGGAGTCAGCCGAGTCCATCCGGAGCTATGACTCGCAGTTCGTGCCGGGCCTGCTGCAGACCGAGGAGTACGCCGCCGCGGTCATCGAGCTCGGCGAGTTCTCCCTCGAAGAGACCGAACGTCTCGTCTACCTGCGCAAGGAGCGGCAGCGCCGGTTCACCACGGGCAGCCTGCGACTGTGGGCCATCATCGACGAGATGGCACTGCGCCGCCCGGTCGGGAGTCCCGGCCTGATGCGCGCGCAGCTGGAATACCTCCTGGAGCTCAACGAGCGGCCCGGGCTGACGCTGCAGGTGACCCCCTATCCAGAGGGCGGCTCGTATCTGGTGCCCGGCAGCTTCAGCATCCTGCGCTTCGCGACAGCCGACCTGCCGGATGTGGTCTACGTGGAACAGCTCACCAGCGCCATGTACCTGGATAAGCGATCTGACGTGTACCGCTATACCGCCGCGCTCGACAAGGTCAGCGCGACGAGCACGACGCCCGAGCGGACGAAGGACTTCATCGGTAAATTGGTCGATGACATGGAGGAACCCGCATGAGCGGTCCACGCAATGGCGTCAGGGCCTCGGCCCTGGCCGGCGTTACCTGGCGCAAGAGCACCCGCAGCGGTCCCACGGGGGGGAACTGCGTCGAGGTTGCATTTCTCCCATCGGGCGATGTGGCCATGCGAAACTCGCGGCAGCCCGCAGGCCCGGCCCTGATCTTCACTCAGGCCGAATGGGACGCGTTCATCCGCGGCGCACGCGACGGCGAGTTCGGATCACCCGCCTGACTGGACAGGGTATTAGCGGGTAACCTCAAGACTGATGGCCTCCCGATCGAGGAGGCCATCAGCGTATAAAGGGACCTGCGGAGAGTAAGCGGTCTAGCTTACCGGGAGGTCAAATTCGCCATTCTTGACACCGGTCAGGAACGCCGCCCACTCAGCGCCGTCGAAGACGTGCGCGGGCTTGGTCGTGTCCTTGGAGTCGCGGAGTGCCACCTGGCCGCCGGGCAGATGCGCGACCTGCACGCAGGCAGAATTATTGCAGGCGCGACTCGTGATCCAAGCGGCGTCGGGAATGTCTGGGTTCATACAGATCCTTTCTATGCGATTTAGGCGCATTGCATACTTACGGTACGGATAAGGTCTGCTGAGTCGGCCGGCGGCAGGGCGGTCGCGCGGAGCAGGTCAAATGCCTCGACTCGTGCTCTGACCTCCCTCTCGCGTTCCTCCACGTACGCCTGGCCGCCGACGCCCTCGGAATAGACGACATCCGGATCAAAGCGCTCGGGAAACTCAATAATCGCGAAGGGGCCATTGAGGGCCGGGTGCAGGCCGCTGGAGAATTCCAGCACCTGCAGGGTGACATTCGGCATCAGGCTGGCCTCGCACAAGTGCTCGAGCTGGCGTTGCATGAGGTCAGTCGGTCCCATGACCCGGCGGATCACGGCCTCGTCCAGGATGATCCACAGTTCCAGCGGGTCCGTGCGCAGCAGGACCTCCTGGCGCTGCATTCGCAGGGCCACCAGGCGGTCAATCTCCTCGGGGGTCTGCCGCCTGCGGACGGTCGTCATCACCGCCCTGGCGTACTCCTGCGTCTGCAGCAGTCCGTGGACCACCTGGGCCTCGTAGACGCGCAGGGACGCGGCCTCCTGCTCCAGCCCGACGTAGATCCCGAACCCGGTGGGCAGGACATCCTCCCAGACGGCCCACCACCCTTTGCGGTGGCCCTCCCTGGCCATGTCGACCAGGACCTGGCGCTGCGAGGGATCATCGACGCCGTAGATCTCCAGCATCGTGGTCAGGTAGGCGCTTCTGGTCGGCGCCTTCCCTGTCTCGATCCGGGACAACGTGGACGGCGCCAGCCCAAGCTGCTCGGCGACCTCTTCCAGCTTGATCGACTGCGCCTCCCGCAGTCGTCTTAATTCGCTGCCGAGCCGTCGACGACGGACTGTCGGGCCGATCGACACGGGCACTCGCCCCCAGGGGAAGGAAAGCGCGTAATCCGACCGAATTCACCCGAGAAGAGTCAGACGTCGCGCTCGCTTGGCTTCGGGCTAACCATACCTGAAAAACCGGGGCGTCATGAGATCCCATCTGAGATTTCGTATGCATCTTTCCCCCACGCACTTGCGTGCCGTGCATCATCATATCATTATGAATGACACGGCGCCGCAGCTGGCTACCCGCCCGCACACGAACCGGTGCTAATCCGCCGCAAGGTGGCGGACCTGCTATTTCCGGTGCTGGGGAAGGAGCGACCGAGATGGCACTCGCGGTCACGTGCGCTAGCGATGCGGCCGAGGATCTTGGGACAATGGCGGGTGCGGCCGTTCTAGGCAGCATCACCATTCCTGGCCAGGCCGAGCATGTCCGCATGGCGCGGATGCTCGTCGCCAGGGTCCTGCGCGGGTTAGGCTCCGTTACCGACACGGCTGTCTTACTAACTTCGGAGCTTGTCACCAACGCGGTCCGGCACAGCAACTCCCGACAGCCCGGCGGCACGGTCGCGCTGATCGTCCTGAAGATCGCCGACGGCGTCCGGGTCGAGGTTACCGACAACGGCTCCGACCATAGCTCGCCGGTCGTCAAGGGCGGCGAATTCACCTGCGACGGCCACGGGCTGCTCCTAGTGGAGACCATGGCGCAGCAGTGGGGGTACCTGCGCGACGAGGCGGGCACGACGGTCTGGTTCCGGCTTACCGCTTAGCTGCGCCGCGCCCCTCGGACCGAACGACCCCCCGCTCCCTGCCGCTTCTCGCGCAGCCGCATGGTGACGTGCACCGGCGTACCGTCGAAGCCGAACTCCTCGCGCAGGCGGCGCTCGATGAACCTGCGGTAGCCGGCCTGCAGGAAGCCGGTGGTGAACAGCACGAAATGCGGCGGCCGGACGCCGGCCTGGGTAGCGAACATGATCTTGGGCTGCTTCCCGCCGCGGACCGGCGGTGGCGTCGCGGCGATCAGCGCGGTCAGCCAGGCGTTCAGCCGGCCCGTCTGAACCCGTGTCTCCCAGCTGGCCAGCGCCGTCTCCAGCGCGGGAACGAGCCGTTCGACGTGCCAGCCGGTGGCCGCCGAGACGTTGACCCGCGGCGCCCACCGCGCCGTATGCAGCTGACGGTCGATCTCCCGGTCGAGGAAATACCTGCGGTCCTCGTCGACGAGATCCCACTTGTTATAGGCGATAACGAGCGCGCGCCCGGCGTCAATGACCATCGAGACTATCCGCAGGTCCTGCTCGGCCAGCGGCTGGCTGGCGTCGATCAGCACCACCGCCACCTCGGCTCGTTCCAGGGCCCGCTCGGTGCGCAGCGCGGCGAAGTAGTCCGCGCCTTGTGTCTCGCGCATCCGCCGCCTGATGCCGGCCGTGTCGACAAACCGCCAGGTCTTGCCGCCCAGCTCGATGAGCTCGTCCACCGGGTCACGGGTGGTGCCGGCGACCGAGTCGACCAGCACGCGCTCGGTTCCGGCCAGCTTGTTGAGCAGGCTGGACTTGCCCACGTTGGGGCGGCCGATCAGCGCCACCCGGCGCGGGCCGCCCTCGTCGTCGAACCGCTCCGCCGGTGCCTTCGGTAGCGCGTCGAGCACGGCGTCCAGAAGGTCTCCACTGCCCCGGCCGTGCAGGGCGCTGACCGACAGCGGCTCGCCAAGCCCGAGCGACCACAGCGAGCTGGCGTTGGATTCGCCCGGAGCGTCGTCGATCTTGTTCGCCGCCAGCACGACCGGCTTGCGTGACCGCCGCAGGACGGCGGCCACGGCGGCGTCAGCGTCGGTCACGCCCACGACGGCGTCCACCACGAACAGCACCGCGTCCGCCGCGTCCACCGCGACCCTGGCCTGGGCCGCGACCCGGGCGGCCAGTGCCTGCGTCCCCTCGACCTCCGGTTCCCAGCCGCCGGTATCCACCAGCGTGAAGGCCCGCCCCCGCCAGGTCGCGTCATAACTGACGCGGTCGCGGGTAACGCCGGGGGTGTCCTCGACCACCGCCTGGCGGCTGCCGAGTATCCGGTTGACGAGCGTGGACTTGCCGACATTGGGCCGCCCCACGACGGCCAGCACCGGGGCAGCGACCGACAGTGCCCCCGCCAGGTCCTCCAGCCCGGCGGCCGCGCCGGGCTGGGTGTCCTCAGCCACGGCGCGCCGCGCTCCTGCTGCGGGCCAGCTCGACGATCTCGGCGATGACCTCATCGAGCCCGAGCGCGGTCGTGTCCAGCTGCGCCGCGTCGGCTGCCCTGGCCATCTGCGGGGCATCGCGCTGGTCCCGGCGCGCCTGCTCCTGACGGGTCAGCTCGGCAGTGGCCGCCGGGTCGGCGGCCAGGTCGGCGCTTCGCCGCAGGGCCCTGGTCGCCTCGCTCGCGGTCAGGAAGACCTTCACCTCCGACTCCGGGGCGACCACGGTGCCAATATCGCGGCCCTCGGCCACGATGCCGGTGCCGGCGGCCACCGCGGCGGCGATGATCTTCCGCTGCTGCCCGATCAGGTGCTCCCGGACCTGCGGAAGCGCCGCGACCGCGCTGACGGCGTTAGAGACCGCCCGGGTCCGGATCGGGCCAGCGACGTCCTGGCCGTCCACGGCGATCCGCGGTGCCGCCGGGTCGGTGCCAACCTCGATCGCCGGCCGCCGGAAGTCGCGAAGCACCGCGGGTGAGTCCGCTATATCGACGCCCTGGGCCTGCAGCCACCAGGTCAGCGCCCGGTACATGGCCCCGGTGTCGAGGTAACGCATGCCCAGGGCGCGAGCCACCCCCCTGGCGGCGGAGGACTTGCCCGAGCCAGCCGGGCCGTCCACGGCGATCACGAGGCCGACGGGCCAGCCGTCCGAATCGTCGTGGGTGCCGCTGGCAGGTGCCTGCTGGGTACTGGGGGCCGAGTTCATCACAAAGCGATGTTACCGGCGCACCGGCCAGCCGCTGGCCGCCAAGGCGGGGATGAGCCGCTCCACGGCCTCCGGCCGGACCGAAAGCTCGGCCACGCCGACGGGCAATCCGGGCGAATGCTCGATGCCCACGTCCTCGATATTGATCCCTGCCTGGTCCGCCGTCTCGAACAGCCGGGCCAGCTCGCCGGGCCGGTCCGGGATCACGACCTGGACGACCGCGTAGTCCGGGGCCGGACCGCCGCGCTTGCCGGGAATCCTCGCCACCCCGGATCCGGCGTGCTCCAGCAGCACGGCCAGCTGCCCGGTGGCGCCGCCAGCGCCCTCGGCCATGGCGCCCAGCGCATCAGCCATCGCCCGCAAGTCCCCGGCCACCTGGGCCAGGATCGTGGCGACCGGGCCGGCGTTGGCGGTCAGGATCTGCATCCACAAGCCGGCATCGCCGGCGGCGATCCTTGTCACGTCGCGCAGCCCCTGGCCAGCCAGGGCGAGCGCGCCATCGGGCGCCTGCTCCAGCTGGGCGGCCATCGCGACGGCGACCAGGTGGGGCACGTGGGAGACCAGCGCCACCCAGCGGTCGTGCTCGGCTGCGGGCAGCCGGACGAACTGCGCGCCGCAGGCGCTGACCAGGCCGGTAACGGCCATCAGGGCAGCCGGCGAGGTCTGCGGCCCCGGGCACAGGACCCACGGCCGCCCCAGGAACAGGTCCGCCCTGGCCGCGGCCGGACCTGATCGCTCGCGGCCGGACAGCGGGTGACCGGGCACGTAGCTGGCCAGGTCGCAGCCGAGCTCACGGGCCCGGCGGAGCGGAAGCTCCTTGACGCTGGCCACGTCCGTATAGCAGCGGGCCAGCCCCCGCTCCTGCGCGGCGGCGAGCTCCGCCGCTACCGCCGCCGGCGGCACCGCCAGGACCGCCACGTCGACGGGGCCGTCCGGCGGCCCGGCGGCCGGCAGCACGCGTCCTGCCCCGATGTCCTCGGCCAGCCGTGCCGCTGTCGGATCCTGGTCGGACAGCCACACGCGAGTGCCCTGCCCGCGCAGGGCCAGCGCGATCGACGTGCCGATCAGGCCGGCCCCGATCACGACGACGGTGGCGGGCACCGGGCCGCGATCCGCCGGGCCGGCCGCGGCCGGCGGCGCTGAGCCGGGCTCGCCGCCGCTGCCCGTGATCACTGGGCGATGTCCAGCCGCAGCGCAGCGGCACCGCGCAGGTAGACATGCTGGACCGCGGGGCGGCTCAGCTCTGTCTCCACGTGCATCATCAGCCGCACCACCCGCGGCATCGCGCCCGGAACCGGGATCTCGCTGCAGCACAGCAGCGGCACCTCCTGGAACCCGAGCTTGCGCGCCGCCAGCGCCGGAAACTCGGCGTTGAGATCGCCGGTGGCGCTGAAGATGACGCTGATCACCTGGTCCGTGCTGAGCTTGTTCCTGCTCATCACCTCGGTCACTAGCTCAGCGGTGCCCGCGAGGATCGTGCCTGCCTCATTGGCCTCGACCTGGATGGCGCCGCGGACTGCCCTGACCGCCACCTGCGTCCCCTCTCCGTTATGCCGCAATCACGCGGACTGCGCCGCCTCGTTATTGTGATGACCCCGACTGAACAGCTCCTGACAGCGCTGCTCTCGCCATTCCCCTGCTCACTGGCTACAGGCCGACCGCCGCGTACAGGTCGCCGATTTCCTTGGTCGTCAGCCGCCGGGTAGCGCCGGTCCGCAGCGAGCCCAGCGCCACCGGACCGACCTGAGTCCGCACCAGCCGGCTGACCGGATGCCCGGTCGCCGCGAGCATGCGCCGGACGATGTGCTTGCGCCCCTCGTGCAAGGTGATCTCCACTAGGGCCCGCGATCCCGCCCGCTCGACGACGCGGAACTTGTCGGCGGTGGCCGCCCCGTCGTCCAGCTCGATGCCGCTCATCAGCTGCCGCCCGAGGTCACGGGGCAACGGGGCAGGGATATCAGCCAGGTAGGTCTTGAGTACCCCGTAGCGGGGGTGAGCCAGCCGGTGCGCTAGCTCTCCGTCGTTCATCAGCAGCATCAGGCCCTCGGTGTCGTAGTCGAGCCTGCCCACGTGGAACAGCCGCTCGGCCCGGTCGCCGAGAAGGTCGGCGATGGTAGGCCGGCCACGGGTGTCCGACATCGTCGTGAGGACCCCGGCAGGCTTATTCAGCGCCACGTAAACCAGATTCTCGCTGGCGGCGATGCGCCTGCCATCCACTCGGATGATCTGGTGCTCCGGATCGACCCTGGCCCCGAACCGGCGGACGATCTCGCCGTCCACCTCCACCCGGCCCTCGCCGATCAGCTCCTCGCAGTGCCGGCGGCTGCCCACACCTGCGGCGGCCAGTACTTTCTGCAGTCGGATGCCGCCCGGAACATCGATGAGCGAGTCGCGGGGGCCTTCCGGGCCGAAGTCGTCGCTGTCGAAATCGTCGCGCGAGTCGCGCGACCCTGGATTGTCGCCGGAGCCAAAATCGCGGTGTGGCGCCAGCTCGGCTTCCACGCCCCAGGCCCGGACCCAGCCGGGCCGGGCACCCGCGGTCACGCCGCGTTCGGCGCCACCCCGGCCGCCGCCGCGCCCGGCGGTGCCGCTGCGTCCGGCGGTGCCGCTGCGTCCGGCGGTGCTGCTGCGTCCGGCACTGGTCTCGGGCCGGCGATCACGACCAGACATCCTCATGACCCTGAGTCCTGTTCGTCGTCGAGATGGTCGGGAAGGAACGGCGCTAGCTCCGGCAGGTCCGCCAGGCCAGCCACGCCGAGCCGTTCCAGGAAGTACCCGGTCGTCCGGAACAGCACGGCCCCGGTCTCGGGATCGGTGCCCGCCTCCTCGGTAAGCCCGCGGAGTACCAGGGTGCGCATGACGCCATCGCAGTTGACGCCCCGGACGGCGGAAACCCGGGCACGGCTGACGGGCTGGCGATAGGCCACGACGGCCAGCGTCTCCAGAGCTGCCTGGGTGAGCCGGACCTCCTGGCCATCCCGGACAAACCGCTCCACGACACCCGCGCATTCGGCGCTGGTATAGAACCGCCAGCCGCCGGCTATCTCGGACAGCTCGAAGCCGCGCCCGTCGGCAGCGTAGGAGGCCGCGAGCTCGCGCAGCGCCGCCGCCACCTCGCCGGTAGGCCGCTCGACTACCTGGGCGATCAGGTTCTCGGGCACCGGCTCGTCCGCGACCAGCAGGATCGCCTCCAGGCTGGCGCGCAGGCCCGGCACCGGCACGGTCCCGGTCGGCACGGTCCCGGTCGGCACGGTCCCGGCGGGCTCCGCCTCGGCTGGCCCTGTGACGACGGGCACCGGAGGGGAGGCGGCGACGTGCTCGGGGACGGGAGCCGATCCGTTATGCATATTCAGTCGTCTTCCTCGTCAGGGTACGGCGGGTGCTCGGGGTGCGCTGCCTCTGCGGGCGGCCCGGCATCCGACCACGAGACGAAGATGTCGCCCAGCGGGACTACCTGGTCGAGCGTGATCCGGCATTCCCGGTAAAGCTCCAGGATGGCCAGGAACCGCGCCACGACCTCATAGGTCCCCGCGCAGTCATTGGTGAGCTGGCGGAAGGTGGTCCGGCCGATCTCGCGAAGCCGCAGGGCCATTATCTCAGCTTGCTCGCGCACGCTGGTCCGCGGGATGTGCAGGTGGCTGGTCGAGACGGTTGGTATCTGGCGCGGCGTCAGCGCCCGGGCCGCGATCGCGGCGAACTGGTCCGGCCCCAGGCCCAGCAGGACCTCTGGCAGCAACTGCGCGAACCGCGGCTCCATGGGCACCCGGCGCGGGAACCGCCGCCCCTGCTGTGCCATCTTCCCGGCCAGGACGGCGGCCACTTCCTTGTAGGCGCGGTACTGCAGCAGCCGGGCGAACAGCAGGTCCCGGGCCTCGAGCAGGGCCAGGTCTTCTTCGTCATCCACCTCGCCGGCGGGCAGCAGCCGGGCCGCCTTGAGGTCGAGCAGGGTCGCGGCGACCACCAGGAAGTAGCTCGCCTGATCCAGGTCCCAGGCATCGGCCAGAGCCCGGATGTGGGCAATGAACTCATCGGTGACGCTGGACAGGGCGATCTCGGTGATGTCCAGCTTGTGCTTGGAGATGAGGGCGAGCAGCAGGTCGAACGGGCCCTCGAAGACGTCGAGGTGGACCTCAAAGCCGCTGGTGGGCTGGGCCTGGGTGGCGTCGTCAGATTTGCCAGTTGCCATGATGGTCATTCAGAATCCGTTGCCGCCTGGTGCTCCGCGGCCTCAGCCGCTCCGGGAACCGACGCTATCCGATCGGGCCACGCGGTCGCGCCGCTGCCGATGACCCGCTCGCTGCTCACGCACCGCCGCGCAGCCGCCGGGCCACCAGACTGAGATCCCCCTCGGCGTCCAGGTCGGCGAGTAAGACGGCCAGGGCTTCGCGGACGATCCGGCCGCGATCGACCGCTATCCCGTAACCGCGCAGGGCCAGGCGCGCCCGCTCTAGGTCCAGCAGTTCACCGGCCGATAGGTATACAGTGATTTTCTGAGAGTGAGTCTCCCGGCCGCTGGCCGGGCGCTGGTGCTCGGCTTCCGGAGCGCGAGCCGCCGGATGCGACGGGCGCAGCAGTTCCGAGACTCCCGGCAGGCTTACCCGTCGTGAACGGGACCTGCGGGCACCCCCTGACGCCACCGGTCCAGTACCTCCTTGGCGAGTTCGCGGTACGCGCTCGCCCCGTTCGAGGAGGGATCGAACTGCGTAATCGGCTCTCCTGCCACGGTAGCGTCCGGGAACCGCACTGTCCGGCTGATGACCGTGTGAAATACCCTCTCGCCGAACCCCGCGACGACGTTGGCCAGCACCTCGCGGGTGTGCAAAGTGCGCGAGTCGTACATGGTGGCCAGAAGTCCGTCCATGGTCAGCTTCGGGCTGAGCCGGCTGGACACCTTCTCGATGGTCTCCATCAGCAAGGCCACCCCGCGCAGCGCGAAGTACTCGCACTCCAGCGGGACCAGCACGCCGTCGGCGCACGCCAGCGCGTTCACCGTCAGCAGGCCCAGCGACGGCTGGCAGTCGATCAGGATGACGTCATAGTCGGGGATAACTGGCTGCAGGACCCGGCCGAGCACGAACTCGCGGCCGACCTCGTGCACGAGCTGTACCTCGGCGCCGGACAGGTCGATGTTGCTCGGCAGCAGGTCCAGGCCCTCGACCCTGGTCTGGAACACCACGTCGTGGACGCTCAGGCTGCGTTCCATCAGCAGGTTGTAAACGGTCGCGTCCAGCTCGTGCGGCTGGATCCCCAGGCCCACCGACAGCGCGCCCTGCGGGTCGAAGTCCACCAGCAGCACGCGACGGCCCTGCTCGGCTAGAGCCGCACCCAGGTTGATCGTGGTGGTGGTCTTGCCGACCCCGCCCTTCTGGTTGCAGACCGCCGCGATCCTGGCTGGCCCATGCACGAGCAGTGGCTCGGGCTCGGGAAACACCGGTATGGGCCGACCCGTGGGACCTAGCACGTCCGGCCGGACCTCCAAGGTTCGGGACGCCGCCATAGCTAATTGCACCTCCCCGGCGACCGCGCAAAGACGCCCGCTGGAACGGGGACTCTAGGCGCTGCACCAGGCCGGGGCAAGCCGACTCACCGTTAACGGGGAAATGACTCCGACCTAAGTTACACCGCGAAACGGCCATTCGGGGGCCAGTCCGGCCCGTCTCGCCAGGCCGCGGCGTCGTCGCTAGCCGAGCGCCCGGGGATGGGCGGCCGCGTAGACCTCGCGCAGTTTGTCGACCGTGACCAGCGTGTATACCTGCGTCGTGGTCACGGACGCGTGACCCAGCAACTCCTGCACCACCCGGACGTCGGCTCCGCCGTCGAGCAGGTGAGTGGCGAACGAGTGACGCAGGGTGTGCGGCGATACCTCGGCCAGCCCGGCCCTGGCGCAGGCCGCGCGCAGCGCGCCCCAGGCGCCCTGCCGGGTGAGCCGGCCGCCCCGCGCGTTGAGGAAGAGGGCCGGGCTGGCCGGGCCGCGCCGGGCCGCGCGCGCGAGCCCCGGCCGGGCCCGGACCAGGTAGGCCTCGATCGCCGCACGGGCGTAGCTGCCGACGGGCACGATGCGCTGCTTGCCGCCCTTGCCGCTGAGCCGCACGGCGGCCGGCACGGACACGCTGCGCGCCTCTCCGGACAGGTCCAGGTCATCGACGTCCAGGCCGACGGCCTCGGAGATCCGGGCGCCGGTCCCGTAGAGCAGCTCGAGCAGGGCGCGGTCGCGCAGCGAGGCGGAGGCGGCCGCGCCGCCGCCGGCGGCCTCCAGCAGCCGCTCCACCTCGGGAATGGAGATCGCCCTCGGCAGCCGCCGCGGCGGGGCCGGCGGTCGCACGATCCGGGCCGGATCGCCGGTGGCGAGCCCTTCGAGCAGGGCGAAGGCGTGCAGGCCCCGGACCGCGACCACCGCGCGCCCGGCCGAGCTAGCCGCCAGGGGCGGATGGTCGGGATCACCTTCGCGCAGCCCGGCCAGGTAGTCGGCGACGTCCTGGGTGGTGACCGCCTCGATCTCGGTGCGCCCCTGCCGGGCCAGGGTCGCCGCATACCGCTGCAGGTCGCGCTGGTACGCCTCGAGCGTATGCGCGGCCAGGCCCCGCTCCACGGTGAGGTGATCGAGGTAACGGCGGATGGCCGCGGCGACGGTGGTCAGCTGAGCACCTCCGCGACGGGCGTGGCGGGCAGGCCGTGGGCCTCCGCCACCGGCCCGCAGGTGACGGCGCCCTCGAACGTGTTGAGGCCGAGCGCCAGCGGCTGGTCCCGGCGGAGCGCCTCGCGCCAGCCGTGCCGGGCGATCTCCACCACGTACGGCAGGGTCACGTTCGTCAGCGCGTAAGTCGAGGTGTGCGGCACGGCGCCAGGCATGTTGGCGACGCAGTAGAAGACCGAGTCGTGCACCGGGTAGGTGGGGTCGGCGTGGGTGGTCGGCCGCGAGCCCTCGAAGCAGCCGCCCTGGTCGATGGCGATGTCCACCAGGACCGATCCGGATTTCATCCGCGACACCAGGTCATCGGAGATCAGCTTGGGAGCCTTGGCGCCCGGCACGAGGACCGCGCCGATGACCAGGTCTGCGTCGATGACGGCGCGCTCGACCTCGTAGGCGTTGGAGGCGACGGTCTGGCAATGGCCCTGGTAGATCGCATCGGCCTGACGCAGCCGGGCGACATTCCGGTCAAGCAGCAGGACCTCGGCCTGCATGCCCAGCGCGATGGCGGCCGCGTTCATGCCCGAGACGCCGGCGCCCAGCACGACTACCTTGGCCGCGTAGACGCCGGACACGCCGCCCATCAGGACGCCGCGGCCGCCGCCGTCCCGCTGCAGGTGGTGGGCTCCTACCTGCGGAGCCATCCGGCCGGCCACCTCCGACATGGGGGCGAGCAGCGGCAGCGAGCCGTCGGGCAGCTGGACGGTCTCGTAGGCGATGGCGGTGACCCCGGCCGCGAGCAGGGCCTCGGTGCAGTCGCGACTGGCGGCCAGGTGCAGGTAGGTGAAGAGCACCTGGTCCTTGCGCATCCGGGGATACTCGGCGGCGACCGGCTCCTTGACCTTGAGGATCAGGTCACCGGCCTGCCACACGTCATCGGCCGTGGGCAGGATCGTCGCGCCCGCGTCGACGAAGTCGGCGTCGGGAATCGAGGACCCAGTCCCGGCGTCCTGCTCCAGGAAGACCTCGTGCCCGTCCCTGACCAGCTCGTGCACCCCGGCCGGCGTGATCGCGACGCGGTACTCATGATTCTTGACTTCCTTAGGAACGCCCACCCTCATGACCGCAGGTCCTCCCTCGTTCGCGGGGCCACCCGGCCTCGTTGCCCGGCGACTTCCCTCCCTGCATGCAGCGCCGCAGCTACAGGCTCTCCGGCGCGCCGACCTGGCGGAGCGTAGCGAACCCGTCCTGCCGGGCGGCATACGCGGACAAGATACCCACCCCTGCCACTCCGTTGTGCAGGTCACCCGCGAGGAACTTACGCACCGCCTCTTCCAGCGGTACCCACGCGACCGTCAGGAACGCCTCCTCGTGCTCGCGGGCATAGGGGCACTCCCCGGCTGGCACCTCGGTCAGGTCGCGGGCCAGGAAGATGCGCAACCGCTCGGTGCTGCAGCCGGGCGAGGAGAAGAAGTCGGCCAGCACGCGCCAGTCCGCCGCGCGGTAGCCAGTCTCCTCCAGCAGTTCGCGTTCGGCGGTGAGGTGGATCGGCTCGCCGTCGACATCCCGCAAGCCCGCCGGGATCTCCCACAGCAGCGCGCCAGCGGGGTGCCGGTACTGCCTGATCAGCAGGACCCGGCCATCGGCGTCCAGGGCCAGCACGGCCACCGCGCCGGGGTGCTCCATCAACTCCCGGCCCGCCACCGCTCCATCGGGCATGCGCACCATGTCCCGCCGGACCCGCAGCAGCTGGCCGCGGGCCAGCTCGTCCGAGGCCGTCACGGGCCAGCGCTCGGCGATGTCGCGCAGGCCGGCCGCCGGGAGGCCCAGCGCCGGGACACCAGCTGCCGCGGCGGCGGTGCCGACCGGCGGCCGGATCTGCGGCTCAGCCATCCCAGCGCGCGCCCGCGCGTGCGGTGGCCGCAGAGCGCAGGCCGCTCGTGACCGTCTCGTTCGCGGGGACCGCGCGGGATCGCTCGATCGCGGCGGCGACCAGGCCGCTGAACAGCGGATGGGCTCGGGTCGGCCGGGACAGGAACTCCGGATGGGCCTGCGTAGCCACGAAGAACGGGTGCATGTCGCGCGGCAGTTCCACGAACTCCACCAGCCGGCCGTCCGGCGACAGGCCTGAGCAGTGCAGGCCGGCCTGCTCGAGGGTGGCACGGTAGTCGTTGTTGACCTCGTAGCGGTGCCGGTGACGCTCGTGGACGACCTCGGCGCCGTACAGCTCGCGCACGAGGCTGCCCTCAGCCAGGACCGCCGGATACATGCCGAGCCGCATCGTGCCGCCCATGTCCCGCTCCCCCGCGACCACGTCCTGCTGGTCGGTCATGGTCGCGATGACCGGGTAAGGGGCCGCAGGGTCGAACTCAGTGCTGTTGGCGCCCGGCAGCCCAGCCAGGTCCCGGGCGACCTCGATGGCCATGCACTGCAGGCCCAGGCATAGGCCCAGCAGCGGGATGCCGTACTCGCGTGCGTACCGGACGGCGCCGATCTTCCCCTCGATGCCGCGGACCCCGAAACCGCCGGGGACCAGCACCCCGTCGACGTCCGACAGCCGCTCCGCCGCACCCTCCGGTGTCTGGCAGTCGTCGCTGGGCACCCACCGGATGTTGACCTTGGCATCGTTGGCGAACCCGCCCGCCCGCAGTGCCTCAGCCGGGGACAGGTACGCGTCCGGGAGGTCGACGTACTTGCCGACCAGCGCGATCGTGACCGAGCGGGCGGGCCGGTGCACCCGGCGCAGCAGGTCGTCCCAGTCGCTCCAGTCCACGTCCCGGAACGCCAGCCCCAGCTTGCGCACCACGTAGGCGTCCAGCCCCTCGCTGTGCAGCACCTTGGGGATGTCGTAGATCGATGGTGCGTCGGGCGCGGAGACCACCGCCTCCTCGTCCACGTCGCACATCAGGCTGATCTTGCGCTTCAGCCCGTCACTGATCGGCCGGTCCGATCGGCAGACGATCGCGTCGGGCTGGATGCCGATGCTGCGCAGCGCGGCCACCGAGTGCTGCGTCGGCTTGGTCTTCAGCTCCCCCGCGGGCCCGATATAGGGCAGCAGGGAGACATGCAGAAAAAAGCACCGGTCCCGGCCGATCTCGTGCCGGATCTGTCGGATTGCCTCCAGGAACGGCTGCGACTCGATGTCCCCGACCGTGCCGCCGACCTCGGTGATCACCACGTCGGTTTCCGGGCCGCCCATCCCCAGGATCCGCGCCTTGATCTCGTTAGTGATGTGCGGGATGACCTGGACGGTGTCACCCAGGTAGTCACCGCGGCGCTCCTTGGCGATCACGCTGGAGTAGATCTGGCCGGTGGTCACATTGGCCGAGCCTGGCAGCCGGATATCCAGGAACCGCTCGTAGTGGCCGACGTCCAGGTCCGTCTCCGTGCCGTCGTCGGTCACGAAAACCTCGCCGTGCTGAAACGGATTCATGGTGCCCGGGTCGACATTCAGGTACGGGTCGAGCTTCTGCATGTTGACCCTGAGCCCCCGGAGCTTGAGCAGGCGCCCGATGCTGGAAGCGGTGAGGCCCTTGCCCAGACTGGACGCGACGCCCCCGGTGACGAAGAGGTGCCGGGTGCTGACCGGACGTGATACATGCGCTGGCATCGCCAAGGTGAGGCTCCCGTGGTTAGTGCCGGCGAGAGCTCCCGCCGGTCCACGGGGTCTCAGAATATCAGGCCGCAGGCCCTGGGACGTGGACAAACGCCTCCAGCAGGCGCGCCCGCCCCGATCCGGGCGCCCCGCGGGGGTAAGTTATCTGGACTTGGCGACCCAAAGCGCCGGGCCACGTCGTCAGGCGGCAGGGTGGCCGACCTGCACGCTGGCCTGGTCGCCGTGCGTGGTGTCCTGCGCGGCCTTGTGCTCGCTGGCCTCGCCGAACCGGGCCAGCGCTACGGCGCAGCACACGGCCAGGATGAAGCCCAGCACGGCCACGCCCTGCATGCCGTGGCGAGTGGAGTCGCCGAGGAAGAGCACCCCCACGATCGCCGGCGGCGTCGTCTCCGCCAGGACCACGGCGGCGGTGGCCACCGTCACGCTGCCGCCCTCGAGCGCCGACGCATACAGCATGAACGAGACAATCCCGGCCGCGGCCAGGGTATAGCTGGCGGGATCGCGCACGAGCTGCGCCGGGGAGAAGCCTGGCAGGATCCGGGCCGAGACCGCCAGGACCGCGTAGCCGAGCCCGGCGATCACACCCAGCGTCGGCGTCCGGTAGACGTTCGGGAGCCGCGCGGCGGCCAGGCCGGCTACCGCCACGCCCGCGACCGCCACGATCAGGCCCAGCTTGAAGTCGAATCCGACCCGCGTGGCGCCCTCGGCTCCGGCCGAGGAGCCGAGCAGGCCGACGCCCGCGACCACCCCGGTGACGGCGAGCCACTCCCGCAGGCTGAGCCGTATGTGCATCAGCCAGGCGGCGAAGACGGCCGTCACAGCCAGGTTGGCGGCGATTATCGCCTGGACGGCGAACAGCGGCAGCTGCGACAGGGCGACGAGCTGGGCCACGAAGCCGACCATGTCGATGCCGAGGCTGGCGATGAAGGGCCCCTGCCGCAGCATCCGCACGACCAGCCCGGGATCGACGCCCGGGCCTGCCTCGCCCGGCTCGACGTGAGCCGGGCGATGGGTCGCCGAACGGACGGCGATGGCCTGCATGACCGCGGCCACGCCGTAGCAGAAAGCTGATACCAGAGCGGCGACCAAGCTCTCTAGCATGGTTCCGACCCTACGCTGCGCCAGGCCTATCTGCTTGCCCGGCACCGCTGGCGGCCCGCCGCGAAATCAAGCCCGGCCGCCGCCCGGCTTGAGTCATGATGGGGCCGGGTAGGGCAAGATGGGGCCTGGGCCGGGCCGGCGGGGCCGGGGCGGCCCAGATGGGCACCGACATGGTGCCGGGAGTAGGGCCGGATGGGGCCGGGATGGCCGCTGGGGCCGGGGCGGCCTGGGCGGGCGCCGGGATGGCCGCTGGGGCCGGGATGGCCGCTGGGGCCGGGATGGCCTGGGCGGGCGCCGGGATAAGGCCGGCTGGGGCCGGGATGGCCGCTGGGGCGTAACTTGAGGCTGCCAGGAATAGGACTTACGGCCCGCCCAAACTGGGCCATTCATGATCACGGGGCTTTTTCAGTCAATATGACTGAAAAAGCCCCGTGATCATGAACTGAAGTTGGGCTCCGAGGCGGCAGCAGGGCGGCAGCAGGGCTCCGAGGCGGCAGGGCGGCAGCAGGGCTGTTCGGGCGGCGCGAGCGGGGAGCCGGGACAGGCCACCCGGACGCCGGAACGGCGGGGCCGCCAGGAGGCGGGAGCCGGGGCGGTCGGGCGGGGCGCCGCCGACGGTGGCTCTGGGACTGTGGTCACCGGCGGTCGCCGGAGGGCTAGGGCAGCTTCGTCGCGACAGGCCGGGCCGGGCCGGGGCAGGAACGCTCGGGGGTTCCGGGCGGGGTCTGGGTGCTCGGAGGCTCGCATATCGGGCCGCCCGGACCCGGACGGACCGGGCCGCCTGGCAGGTGCACCGGCCATCGCACGACTGGGCCGGCCGTCTTGGTCAGCAGCGCCCAGAAGGCCGGGCGGCCAGCCGCCGTGCGCACGACGCCCGCGCCGGTGACGGCCTGGCAGCCGGTCTCCTGAATGGTGACGGTCGGGAGCTGACGTCCGTCCGCGGTGAAGGTGAGCTGGTAGATGCCGGCGGCGAACAGGGCGGGGCAGTTGACCGACCCTCGGGGGAACCTGGGCAGGTTACACACCGCGCGGGCCAGGGCGCGGGATCGCGACGCGCTCCTGACGATCTTGACGATGGGCGGCCGTGGCGCGACCGTGGCTGGCCTGGGGGACGAAACCGGCCTCGCTGACGTCAGCGGCTTGGCGGACGGCACCGGCTTGGCGGCGTTGGCCGGTCCGGCGGGCATGGCGGACTGGCCCGGCTGGCCGGGCGGGACTGGCTGGCCGGGCGGGACTGGCTGGCCGGGCGGGATCAGCCGCGGGTAGGGCGCCTGGGCGATGGCGACCTGGCTGACCGAGGCCGGGCTGGCGCAGAGTCGCTGGCTGGCCGGAACCGGCGTGCCGGGTGTGACGGTGGGCGGCCCCGACGCGGACACTCCGGAGCTGTGCGCGGCGGGCGCGACCACGGTCCCGCAGCTCGCCAGCGCGAGCGTCCCCACAACGAGCGCGCCGGCCAGCACGCCGCCGCGCCATGGCGCCAGCCAATATGGGCCGACCAGCCTGCGTGATCCAGCCATGGGAGGTCTCTCTTCCCGGTCGCTGGCCGAGGCCAGGACGACCATTCCGGCTATCCGGCGGCATCGCTGCACGCCACCACTTGGACGGCCGCGAAAGGAAAAGCGTTCCCTCTCTTTCCGGCAATGGATCCGCGAACGGCCGGGCACTCCCGGGGCCAGGCCCCGCGCCCCGCGACCCGCGTCCCTCGCGGGGGCCAGGCCCCGCGACCCGCGTCCCTCGCGGGGGTCAGACCCCGCGACCCGCGTCCCTCACGGGGGTCAGACCCCCGCGGCCTGCATGCCCCGCAGCTCCTGCTTGAGCTCCCGGATCTCGTCCCGGATCCGCGCCGCGACCTCGAACTGCAGCTCGGCGGCGGCGGTGTGCATCTGCTCGGTCAGCTCGCCGATCAGCGCGATGAGATCGTCCCTGGCCGGGCCGCCGCCCGCCTGGTCGGCCCGCTGATCACCTTGCCGGGCGCCGGCCGATGCGGCGACAGCCGCCCGCGCACGCGAGGACACGCCAGGCACCGGAGCCTTCCCCCGGCTCTGCTGACGGCCCGAGCCGCCCAGCAGCCGCTCGGTGTCGGCGTCCTCGCGAGCGAGTTGGTCCAGGATGTCGGCGATCCGCTTGCGCAGCGGCTGCGGGTCGACGCCGTGGGCGGTGTTATAGGCGATCTGCTTGTCCCGCCGCCGGGTCGTCTCGTCGATGGCGCGCTGCATCGAGGGGGTGATCTTGTCGGCGTACATGTGGACCTGTCCCGAGACGTTCCGCGCGGCCCGCCCGATGGTCTGGATCAGCGAGGTACCGGACCGCAGGAAACCCTCCTTGTCCGCGTCCAGGATCGCCACGAGCGACACTTCGGGCAGGTCCAGGCCCTCGCGCAGCAGGTTGATCCCGACCAGCACGTCGTACTCGCCGACCCGCAGCTCGCGCAGCAGCTCGATCCGGCGCAGCGTGTCGACCTCGCTGTGCAGGTACCGGGCCCTGATGCCCAGCTCCAGCAGGTAGTCGGTCAGGTCCTCGGCCATCTTCTTGGTCAGCGTCGTGACCAGGACCCGCTCGGACTTCTCCGCGCGGTCGCGGATCTCGTGCACCAGGTCGTCGATCTGGCCCTTGGTCGGCTTGATCATCACCTCGGGGTCGATCAGGCCCGTCGGCCGGATCACCTGCTCGGTGACCTCGCCGCCGACTCGCTGCAGCTCATACGGTCCTGGCGTCGCCGATAGGTAGAGCGTCTGGCCGATCCGCTCGCCAAACTCGTCCCAGGTCAGCGGCCGGTTGTCGATGGCGCTCGGCAGCCGGAAGCCGTGATCGACCAGGACCCGCTTGCGTGACACGTCGCCCTCGTACATGGCGCCGATCTGCGGCACCGTGCTGTGCGACTCGTCGATGACCAGCAGGAAGTCCTCGGGAAAGTAGTCGAGCAGGGTGTTGGGCGGGCTACCCGGCTCGCGCCCGTCGATGTGCAGGGAGTAGTTCTCGATGCCCGAGCAGCTGCCGACCTGCCGCATCATCTCGATGTCGTAGGTGGTACGCATCCTCAGCCGCTGGGCCTCCAGGAGCTTGCTCTGCTGCTCCAACTCGGCCAGCCGCCCGGTCAGCTCGGCCTCGATGCCGGCGATCGCCCGTTCCATCCGCTCCGGCCCGGCGACGTAGTGCGAGGCCGGGAAGACGTAGAGCTCCTCATCCTCGCTTATCACCTCGCCGGTCAGCGGGTGCAGCGTCATCAGCCGCTCGATCTCGTCGCCGAACATCTCGATCCGCACGGCCAGCTCCTCGTACTGCGGGATCACCTCGATGGTGTCCCCGCGCACCCGGAACGTGCCGCGGGTGAAGGCCAGGTCGTTGCGGGCGTACTGCATGCTGACGAGGTTGCGCAGCAGGACGTCGCGCTCGACCGAATCGCCGACCCGCAGCTTGACCATCTTGTCGACGTACTCCTGCGGCGTGCCAAGCCCGTAGATGCATGACACCGACGCGACCACGATCGTGTCCCGGCGGGTCAGCAGCGAGTTGGTCGCCGAGTGCCGCAGCCGGTCCACCTCGTCGTTGATCGAGGAGTCCTTCTCGATGTAGGTGTCGGTCTGCGGGACGTACGCCTCCGGCTGGTAGTAGTCGTAGTAGGAGACGAAGTACTCGACCGCGTTATGCGGCAGCATCTCCCGCAGTTCGTTGGCGAACTGCGCGGCCAGCGTCTTGTTCGGCAGCATGACGAGGGCGGGCCGCTGCAGCCGCTCGGTCAGCCACGCGACGGTCGCGGTCTTGCCGGTGCCGGTGGCGCCGAGCAGCACGGTGTCCTTCGCGCCGCCCCGGATCCGCTCCTCCATGGACGCGATAGCGGCCGGCTGGTCACCGCCGGGCACCATCTCGGTGACCACCTCGAACGGCGCGACACGGCGCTGGAGATCGGTTACCGGGCGCAAGACGCCTCCCGAGCGAAGCACACGAGCAGATACTTCTTCACGTTTCCACTGTAGGCGTGGGGTACGACAGTCTGGCCGCGAAGGCGCACCCCGCAGGCAGCAGGCAGCAGGCAGGCACTAGTCCTGCCGGCTGAGTTGCGCGCGGTGGCGCAGTTCGGTCCACAGCTCGCCGACCAGCCGGTCGAGCTCCGCCAGCGAGCCGGAGTTGTCGATCACGATTCCGGCGATGGCCAGCCGCTGCGCGCGGTCGGCCTGGGCCGCCATGCGCGCCTTCGCCTGATCCCGGCTGAGGCCGCGGTGGCGAACCAGCCGGTCCAGCTGAACCCGGGGCGGCGCGTCCACCACGACGACGAGGTCGTAGGAGCCGGCCAGGTGGTTCTCGGCGATGAGCGGCACGTCATGCACGACGATCGCGCCTGGGCCCGCGGCGTCCTCCAGCGCCTGCATCCGGGCGGCGACCAGCGGATGGATGATGCCATTCAGCTTGGCGCGCAACTGCGGGTCGGCGAAGACAATATCGCCGAGCCGGGGCCGGTCCAGGCTGCCGTCCGGCATCAGCACGCCGGTCCCGAACGCCGCCACGACATCGGCGAGCCCCGTGGTGCCCGGCGCGACGACTTCCCGGGCGATCGCGTCCGCGTCGATCACCACGGCGCCCTGCGCGGCCAGCCGCCGGGACACCTCGCTCTTGCCGGCTCCGATTCCGCCGGTCAGGCCGACCCTGAGCACCTCAGCCCGTCCCGGCCGGGCAGAAATGATCGTGGCGGGGTTCCCGCGCAGAGCACGGGAATCCCGCCACGATCCTGAACTGGGCTGCCCCGGTGGTCAGCTCTGGCCGCCGGACAGCTTGTCGCGGAGCGCGGCCAGCGCCTCGTCCGAGGCGAGCGTGCCCTGGGCGGGCGCGTCGCCGCGGCTGGAACCGCCGCGGTCGCCGCGGTCCTCGCGCTCGGTCGCGGCGGCACTCGCGGCCTTGGACTGTGCCTCGGCTACCTGAGCCTGGTGCGCCTCGTACCGCGAGCGGGCCTCGGTGTACTGGCGCTCCCACTCCTCGCGCTGGGTGTCGAAGCCCTCGAGCCACTCGCCCGACTCGGGGTCGAAGCCGTCGGGGTAGACGTAGTTGCCCTGCTCGTCGTAGGTCGCCGGCATGCCGTACAGCGTCGGGTCGAAGTCCTCGCCCGCCGCCTCACCGAGGGCGCCCTCGTTCGCCTGCTTCAGCGACAGGCTGATCCGGCGCCGGTCCAGGTCGATGTCGATGATCTTGACGAAGATCTCGTCGCCCACCTGCACGACCTGCTCGGGGATCTCGACGTGGCGGTCGGCCAGCTCGGAGATGTGCACCAGGCCCTCGATGCCCTCCTCCACCCGCACGAACGCGCCGAACGGCACCAGCTTGGTGACCCTGCCGGGTACGACCTGGCCGATCTGGTGCGTCCGCGCGAACTGCTGCCAGGGGTCCTCCTGCGTGGACTTCAGCGATAGCGACACCCGCTCGCGGTCCATGTCCACGTCGAGCACCTCGACGGTGACCTCCTGGCCGACCTCCACGACCTCGCCGGGATGGTCGATGTGCTTCCAGGACAGCTCCGAGACGTGCACCAGCCCGTCGACGCCGCCGAGGTCCACGAACGCCCCGAAGTTGACGATCGAGGACACGACGCCCTTGCGGATCTGGCCCTTCTGCAAGGTGTTGAGGAAGTTCTGGCGGACCTCGGACTGGGTCTGCTCCAGCCAGGCCCGGCGGGACAGGACCACGTTATTGCGGTTCTTGTCCAGCTCGATGATCTTGGCCTCGATCTCCTTGCCCACATACGGCTGCAGGTCGCGGACCCGGCGCATCTCCACCAGCGACGCCGGCAGGAACCCGCGCAGGCCGATGTCCAGGATCAGGCCGCCCTTGACAACCTCGATAACGGTGCCGGTGACGACGCCGTCCTCGTCCTTGATCTTCTCGATCGTGCCCCAGGCCCGCTCGTACTGCGCGCGCTTCTTGGACAGGATCAGGCGGCCTTCCTTGTCCTCCTTCTGCAGGACAAGTGCCTCGATGTGCTCGCCGGTCTTGACGACATCGTTGGGATCGACGTCGTGCTTGATCGACAGCTCACGGGACGGGATAACGCCTTCGGTCTTGTAACCGATGTCGAGCAGGACCTCGTCTCGGTCGACCTTGACGACGGTGCCCTCAACGATGTCGCCGTCGTTGAAGTACTTGATGGTCTCGTCGATCGCGGCGAGGAAGGCCTCCTCGGAACCGATGTCGTTGACCGCTACTTTGGGGGTCGAGGTGGCCTCGGTGCTACTCGTCATGTGTTGGTGGACTCCGGATGCGGACAGGATTGAGTGGGCATGCGCCGTGCATCAGGCGCCCGACACGAGAGGCCAAGGTTTGAGACTTGACGCGCCTGGCCAGCACCGACGGTGACAGTCCACAAGCAGGACCGTCCCTCAAGCTGCCCGGCCATGGCGGACGGCAGAGCACACAACGCAGCGTTCAGCATATGAGAGCCTGGCCCAGGGGTCAATCTTAGAGCGCCGCCAGCCGGGGCCGGCACCGTCGATCGGGGCGTCGATCGGGGCGAGATCGGGATGCTAGTGCGCCGCCTGCGCCCAGCTGCGGCCGGTCCCCATGGAGACCTCCAGCGGCACCGATAGCTCGAACGCGCCGTCCATGGCCCCGGCGGTGATCTCCCGCAGTTGGTCCAGCTCACCGGGCGCGACCTCGAAGAGCAGCTCGTCGTGGACCTGCAGCAGCATCCGCGAGCGCAGCCCGGCGGCGGCGATCTCGCGGTGGGTGGCCAGCATGGCGACCTTGATGATGTCGGCGGCCGAGCCCTGGATGGGGGCGTTCAGCGCCATCCGCTCGGCCATCTCCCGGCGCTGGCGGTTGTCGGAGGTCAGGTCCGGCAGATAGCGGCGGCGGCCGAGGATCGTCTGGGTATAGCCATTGGTCCGGGCCCGGTTCACCACCTCGTGCAGGTAGTCGCGGACCCCGCCGAACTGCTCGAAGTACTCGTCCATGTAGGCGCGTGCCTCGTCCGCCGACACGTGCAGCTGCTGGGAGAGCCCGTACACCGACAGGCCGTAGGCCAGGCCGTAGTTCATGGCCTTGACCCGGCTGCGAAGCTCCTGCGTCACGTGCTCCGGCTCGACGCCGAACACGCGCCCGGCCGTAGCCGCGTGGAAGTCATGCCCGGAGCCGAAGGCCGCGGCGAGCGCGGCGTCACCGGACAGGTGGGCCATGATCCGCAGCTCGATCTGGCTGTAGTCCGCGGTCAGCAGACACTCATAGCCATCGCCGACGACGAAGCCCTGCCGGATTCGCCGGCCCTCCTCGGTGCGGATGGGGATGTTCTGCAGGTTCGGGTCGGTGGACGACAGGCGGCCGGTCGCGGCGATCATCTGGTTATAGGTGGTGTGGATCCGGCCGTCATGGCCGGCCATCGGGATCAGCGAGTCCACGATGCTCTTGAGCTTGGCAACGTCCCGGTGCCGGAGCAGGTGCGCGAGCACCGGGTGCTCGGTCTGCGCCAGCAGGCTGGTCAGCGCCTCGGAATCCGTCGTGTATCCGGTCTTGATCCGCTTGGTCTTGGGCAGCCCCAGCTCGGTGAACAAAACCTCCTGCAGCTGCTTGGGTGAGCCGAGGTTGAAGTCGTGCCCGACGATCGCGAAGGCCGCCTGCTCCGCCGCCTTCACCTCGCCGCCGAGGCTGGCCGACATGCCGGCGAAATGATCAACGTCCGCGGCGATCCCGGCCTGCTCCATCTCGGCCAGCACGCTGACCAGCGGCAGCTCGACCTCGGCCAGCAGCTCGGTCGCGCCGCGGCTGGCCAGGTCGACGTCGAGCGCGTCGGCGAGCTCGGCAGTGGCCTGCGCCCGCTGCGCCAGCGCGTTCGGGATCTGGGCCGGGTCGGGCATGTCCAGGGTGAGCTGGCCGGACTTGGCCTCGGCGTCGCGCAGCTCGCGGCTCAGGTACCGCAGCGAGAGATCGGCCAGGTCGAAGGAGCGCTGGCCCGGCAGGGCCAGATAGGCCGCCAGGGCGGTGTCGCTGGTCAGGCCAGCCAGCTTGAGGCCCCGGGCGGCGAGCGCGTGCATCGGCCCCTTGGCGTCATGCAGGGCCTTGGCCTGGTCGGCGTCGGCCAGCCAGGCGGCCAGCGCCTGCTCGTCATCTTCGGCCAGCGCCGTCGGGTCGATGAAGGCGCACGAGCCGTCCGGGGCGGCGATGGCCAGGCCCTCCAGGTTCCCGGTCCCCCGGCCCCAGGTGCCGCTGGCCGCCAGCCCCGACCGCCCGGCGGCGCTGGCGTGCTCGGCCAGCCACGGGCCCAGCTCGCCCGGACCGGGAACGATCGCCGCGACATCGAACGCCGCGGCGTCCGAGGCGGCGGCCGCCGCCGCGGCCTCGGGTCCCTCGACGATGCCGTTGGGCAGGGTCGCGTACAGCCGGTCCCGCAGCACCCGGAACTGCAGGGTGTCGAAGAGCTGGTGGATCTTCTCCCGGTCCCAGGGCACGGGACGCAGGTCGTGCGGCCCGACGCCGACCGGCACGTCCCGGGCGAGCTCGGTGAGCTGGCGGTTCAGCAGCACGCTGGCGAGATGCTCGCGCAGCTTGTCGCCCGCCTTGCCCTTGACCTCGCCGACCCGGTCCACGAGCTCGGCGAGGGAGCCGAACTCGATGATCCACTTGGAGGCCGTCTTCTCGCCGACACCGGGGATGCTGGGCAGGTTGTCGCTCGGGTCGCCGCGGACGGCGGCGAAGTCGGGATACTGCGCCGGGGTCAGGCCGTACTTCTCAATGACCGCCGCGGGCGTGAAGCGGGTCATGTCGCTGATGCCGCGCCTGGTCATCAGCACGGTGACGTCATCGGTGACGAGCTGCAGCGCGTCCCGGTCGCCAGTGACGATGAGCACGCTCATGTCGGGCGCCGCCTGCGTGGCCAGCGTGGCGATCAGGTCATCGGCCTCGTACCCGGCCACCGACATCCGGGGGATCCCGAGCGCGTCGAGGACCTCGAAGATCAGGCTGAGCTGGCCGCGGAAGTCGGCGGGGGTCTCCCGCCGTGTCGCCTTGTACTCGACGTACTGCTCGTGCCGGAATGTGGGCTCGCTGCGGTCGAAGGCCACGGCGATGTGCGTGGGCCGCTCGTCGCGCAGCACGTTAATGAGCATGGCGGTGAAGCCGTAGACGGCATTGGTCGGCTGCCCGGTGGTCGTCGAGAAGTTCTCGATGGGCAGCGCGAAGAATGCCCGGTACGCCAGGGAGTGCCCGTCGAGGAGCAGCAGCCGATCCTCGCTCCCGGCCGCGGGAGCGGCCGGGGGGGTCGGCTTGCGGCTCGGATTGGTCGCCACGCCGGAAGTCTAGTCGGCGGCTGTGACATCAGCGGGGGCTCTGGCCGACGGGGCCAGGGCCGGACCAGCGCCGGAAGAGTGGCGCGGCCCGGACCCTGGCCCGGTTAGTGGAGTGACGAGGGAGTGGCTAGGAGGAGAACTGGAAGATGGTGCTGGAGTTGAAGACCTGACCAGGCTTCAGCTCCGTCGTGGGGAAGTTGGACTGGTTGGGCGAGTTGGGGTAGTGCTGGGTCTCGAACGTGTACGCGTCTGACTGGCGGTAGATGTGACCGCTAATCCCGACCAGCGTGCCGTTCAGGAAGTTGCCCGTGTAGAACTGCACCCCGGGCTGGTCCGTCCAGACCGTCAGCTCGCGGCCGCTGGCCGGGTCCCAGGCGTGCGCGGCAAGCCGGAGCCCGCCGAGCGTGGGGCCGGTCTTGTTCAGCACCCAGTTGTGGTCATAGCCCTGGGCGATCAGCAGCTGCTGGTTGTCCTCGTTGATCCGGGAGCCGATGGTGTGCGGCGTCCGGAAGTCGAACGGGGTGCCCTTGACCGGGACAATCGCCCCGGTGGGGATCTGCGTTGTGTCGGTGGGCGTGTAGGTGTTGGCGTTGATCTGGACCTTCTGGTTGTAGGTCGCGCCCGATGCCTCGCCGGCCAGGTTGAAGTAGCTGTGGTTGGTGAGGTTCAGGACGGTGTCCTTGTTGGTCGTCGCGCGGTAGTGGATGCGCAGCTGACCAGCGTTGTTGAGCGTGAAGGTGACGAAGACCGTCAGCCTGCCGGGGAAACCGGTGCACGAGCAGCCGACGTTCGCGCCGTCATCGCCGTTCGGGCTGACCAGCTTGAGCTGCACGCCCGCCGCGCCGGCGGCCCGTACCTCGCGCGAGGCCCAGACGTGATTGCCGAACCCGACGAGGCCGCCGTGCAGGTCGTTCACGCCGTTGTTGATCGGCAGCGTGTAGGTGTGGCCGTCCAGCTGGAACGTGCCCTTGGCGATCCGGTTGCCGTACCGGCCGATGGTCTCGCCGAAGTAGGGCCCGCCGTTGGCCAGGACCGCCGGACTCGCCTTTGTGACGTAGTCCTGGAGGGTCTTGAAGCCCAGCACCACGTCGGCTTCCCGCCCGTTGCGGCCGGGCACCTGGATGGACTGGACGATGCCGCCGTAGGTCAGGACCTTGACCCGCATGCCGGTGCAGTTGGCCAGCGTGTACCGGAACACGGGCAGCTTCTTGCCCGCGTAGAGGTCAAAAGCTGAGCCGAAGGCCTGCCGCGACACGGTCGGGCTGCAGCTAGGAGCCCCGGGGGCGGTCCTGGCGGCCGACGCCTGGCCGAGGCCCAGCGACGCCATTAACCCAAGGGTGAGAATGCCGGCCGCACCTACTCGCGTGGCCCAGTGAACCCTGCTCGACCTGAGGTTGATCATGGAGCCTCCTGCCGTTCGAAGTGCCCCGATCGCCATCAACCGGGGACTCACTCGGCAAATTGTTTACGCTAACAACGGATAAGTCACCCACTTAGCGGAAAAAGGGATCAAAGTTTAAGAAGTGACATATGGTGCCAGTGTTAAGGAAGTCCATATAACTAACTCAGGCATACGGCTCGCCCGATTTGCGACATTGGGCGTCGGGCGTCGGAGGCAGCGGGCGGCGGCGGGCGCGGGCTGCAGGGCGCTGGGCCCCGAGGCGCCGTCTAAGCTGCCTCGCGGAGGTGGGGCAGGTGGACCAGGAACGGGACGACGGCTCGGCAGGCCCGGCTGACCCACGGCAGGCGGCGGGCGCCGCGGCCACCGACCACGAGCGGCGCATCAGGGCGGCGTTCGACCAGGCGGCCGGCGACTCGCTGATCGGCCGGATGGGCATCAAGATCGTTGAGGCTTCCGCCCGCCGAGCCGTCGCCACCATGCCGGTGGCCGGCAACACCCAGCCTTACGGGCTGCTGCACGGCGGCGCCTCGTGCGTGCTGGCCGAGACGCTCGGGTCGGTCGCGTCCGCGCTGCACGCGGGCCCGGACCGGATCACCGTCGGGATCGAGATCAACGCGACCCATCACCGCGCCGCGGCAGCGGGCCTGGTCACCGCCGTCGCGACGATGATCCACGGCGGCAGCACGCTGACCACTTACGAGATCGTTATCACCGACGATCGGGGCAGGCGGGTCTGCACGGCGCGGCTTAGTTGCCTGCTCCGGGACCTGGTCCCGGGTCTCGGGGCCAGCGCCGCCGACGCGTTGCGACCCTCGCCAGCGGACGTTTAACCCATACCAGCCGGCGAAACGCCGTGTCTTTGCGCGGCGCGGCTGAGCGTCGCTACCGTTGTGGCTGAGCCCGGTGAGGCTGAGTAGAGAACGTGCTGGCCCGGGGAAGGCCGACATGGCACCAAAGGTTCACCGGGTTCGTGACCGTCGGTCGCCAAGCGCAGCTATGCGCCGATCGCCGACGGCAGCAGGCGGCGGGCGCCGGGGCGACACCGGGGGGTTTGCGCTCCGGCCCCGCCCGCTTGCTGGAAAACCCGACCAGGTGGTCTGGCTCGATGCCGCCGAGCGGGGGGGCTAGCTCCCGGCGCTGGGGCGGTCAGGTCCTGGGCCCGGCTTAGGGCCAGGCGCAGGCCGACCGCTCGGCGCGGGCTTCGGGCCCGAGGACGCGCCGGGGCCGGGGCCGGGGCCGGCGTCGGGAACAGGCTTCGTTCCAGAAGCGGGGGCCTTGGCGTCCGGCGCGGGCCCGGAAGTCGGCGCGGCCTCCGTGGTTGCCGCTGCCCCCGCCGCGCCCGTCGCCGCCGCCTGCTGGCTGGCCGCGAGCACCTCCTCGGCGACCGCGCGCATGGTCATCCGGCGGTCCATGGACGTCTTCTGAATCCAGCGGAACGCCTCGGCCTCGGTCATGCCCCGGTCGGCCTGCAGCAGGCCCTTGGCCCGGTCCAGGAGCTTGCGCACCTCCAGTCGCTCGCGGAGGCCGACCACCTCGGAGTCGAGCGCCGAGATCTCCTGGAACCGGCTCACGGCGATCTCGATGGCCGGCACCAGGTCAGCCTTGGTGAACGGCTTGATCAGGTACGCCATGGCGCCGGCGTCGCTGGCACGCCGCACCAGGTCGCGCTGCGAGAAGGCGGTCAGGATCACGACCGGGGCAAGGCGCTGGTCGGAAATCTGCTCGGCGGCCGAGATTCCATCCAGGCCCGGCATCTTCACGTCCATGATGACCAGGTCAGGATGGAGCCGCTGGGCGAGGTCGACGGCAGATGCGCCGTCACCGACCTCGCCTGCGACTAGGTAGCCCTCCTCCTCCAGCATTTCCTTCAGGTCCAGCCGGATGAGGGCCTCGTCTTCGGCGATAACCACGCTCAGGGACTTGCTCACGGGCTGAGATTACCGAAAGCCGGTACCACCTTGTTCGGCCGCACTACCCCGACGGCCCGGAGCGGCCCCGGCGCGGCCGATTTCGGCCGCTCCGAGGGCGATCCCGGCGCGACCGACGGCCCCGAGAGACGGCCCCGAGGGACGGCCCGAGGGACGGCAGTCGCGAACGCAGCATGCGCTAGCGCACGCGCGGATCGAACCACTACCGGTAGATTGATCGCGGGAAGACTTCGTGCCACGTTAATGATCTATTGTCATGAAACATGCCGGGATGGCGGAACGGCAGACGCCGATGCCTCAAAAGCATCTGTCCGAAAGGGCGTGCGGGTTCGAATCCCGCTCCCGGCACTCAACGATGCGCGACCGTTGGCACCCGCCCTGCCGACATGAGCTAGGTCCCCCGGGGCGAGGGGCGGACGGTAATGGTTATCCCCCCGCTGGGGATTCGTTGCGGTCCCGCGAGGTGCGCCGCCGGTACAGGCTGATCCCGGGCCCGAGGCCCTGGATGCGAATGAAATGAGCGTGGAAGTAGCTCACGATCCACGGCGTCCAGGGGATTCGCTTAGACGCGTGGTAAGAGAGCCAGACGAACTGGGAATGCGCGAACGCCGACCGCCATAGCGCGGCGACTGACGGGACACGGCCGGCGCCGGTCGCCGTGCTCAGGCCGTGCGACAGGGCGTAGTTGACCCCCGTGCCGTCGTCGATCGCCGGGCAGTCCGGCACGTCCGAGACGAACCGGTCGGCCATCACCAGGTCGGACACCTCGTCGGCCAGCACGCAGCCGCCCGGCGGGATAGCGCGCCGGATCGCGGCGAATTCCGATGAGCTGAGGCTCGTCTGCTGGGTCCGTTCATAGTCGGCCTGCATCACCGCCGCCAGCGCTATGCCGAGCACCACCAGAACGCAGACGCCCTGGCGCAGCGCCTCCCCGGTGTCCGGCCGGCCGGACACCGCGCCGAGCGCGGCCACCAGCCTGGACCCGGACAGCGCCACCGACACCGCCAGGAACGGCACCAGGAAGGCGACGAAGTGATAGTGGAACTGCGGCGGCCACAGGAAGGTCGCGGCCATCAGGGCCCCGGTCGCGGCGGCGAACCAGTCGAGTGCCGCCGGCGGCCGCCTGGTCAGCAGCCAGGCCACGGCGGTGCCGGCGAGCACCAGTCCGACGATGGCCGCCGTGACGCCGAGGACGAGGGCGCTGGCCGGGTGCAGGACGTCGGACAGCCCGGTCATCAGCCGGATGCGGTACAGGCTGTAGATCCGGGTGGCATTCAGCCGCCGGCCCACCTGGGCGACGACCACGCTCTGGTAGAAGCTAGCGGGCGCGAGCGCGGCGAAGGGCAGCGTCGGGATCAGGAAGCCCGCCGCGACCGCGCCGGCGAAAACGGCCGCCCGGCGCGGCCGGCGCGCGCTGAGCGCGATCAGGACCAGCACCGGGACGATCGCCCACGACTCGATAACGCCGGCGAAGCCGAAGGTCAGGCCGGCCCAGGCCAGGCGCCGACCGCTCGCGATCCGGTCCCCGTCGAAGATGAGCAGCGCGCCGATCAGGCAGCACAGCACCAGCCACGGCTCCACCAGCACGGTATGGGCGGCCGCGACGCTTTCGGGGTGGACAGCCGAGATGCCGCACGCGATCAGGACGGCTAGCCGCCCCCGGCGGCGCACGAGCAGTCCGGCCGCCGCGACACCGCCGGTGCCGGCGAGCACGGTGAGGATCCGGCCGAGCGCCATGCCCCAGGCAGTGCCGGTCACCTTGGCGACCAGTGCCACGGGCACCATCAGCAGCGTGATTCCCGGCGGCTGCACGAAGACAAAATCACGGTAGGGCAGCTGGCCGTGCACCAGCCGGATGGCGCTGCCGAGGTATGAGCCATCGTCATATTCGGTAACACTGAAAAGAAAGCCGGGCCGGGACAGATAATAAAGGCGGAGGCCCAGGGCCAGCGTAGTGACCGCGACGATGACCATCTTGGGCGTGATCCGGCCGCTCCAGGCCCGCGCGCCGACCGGGGCCCGCAGCGCCCGGCGCGCCGTGACGTTAGGTGTGACCTGCACATCTGTCATAGCTGAAGTCCCCCCGGACCGTGATACATCGCCACCTAGATCAGCATTAGCCCGCTGCAGGCAAAGCGATGAATCCCCCGCGAACGGCAGCCAGGATATGGCGAAATCACCGGTGCCGCGCAGGCCATTGGCGACAGTTCCGCCATTGTCAGCAAGGCGCTGATTGCCTGCTTGACCGGGAGCTAGCCAGATATGCGAACACCCGGGTGCGGTGCGGCCGGCAGGAATGCGCCGATAACGCCGGGCAGCCGCCAGGACAGTCAGGCCGGGCGGATCCGGCCAGCTGTATCCGACTCTTCCCGGCCAGCCAGTGTCCGGCCCGGCCCTTCCCGCCCAGGCACCGTCCCGCCGGGCGAATTCTCGTCCCGGCGGGCCCTGGAGATCGCCAGGTAGGCCACCGCCGCGATAACGACCACGAGCATCGCCAGCTCGGTGATCCGGATACCGAGCACCCGCGGCGAGTAGTCGATGCGCGCCCGCTCGGCGGCGAGACGGCCGGCCGCGTACAGGCCCGCGTACAGCGCGAAGGCGCGGTCACCGGTGAGCCGGAACCGGCGGATGGCGCAGGCCACCGCCACCGCGACCAGGAGATCCCAGAGGGACTCATACAGAAATACCGGCTGAAAAGTAGCAAAGCTCTCGTAGCCGCTGGCCCGCCGCGCGGGCCCGATCGCCACCGCGAACGGCAGTGTCGAGGGCGCGCCGTACATCCGCTGGCTGAACCAGTTGCCCCAGGCCCCGATCGCCTGCGCGACGGCCAGCGCGGGCGCGGCTGCCAGGACGATCGGCGTCAGGGAGTACCGGTAACGCCGGCAATAAGCCCAGGCGCCGAGGGCCCCCGCGCCGACCATGCCAGCGACGCCGAGGCCGCCATCCCAGATCCGGAACACCGTTGTCCAGTCGCGGCCGGACCCGAAGTACTGCCCGTAATCGGACAGCACGCTGTACAGGCGGGCGCCGACAATCCCGACGGGAACGGCGACGGTCGCCACGTCCAGGATCATGCCCTGCGGGCCGCCCATCCGGCGGTAGCGGCGGTCGGTGAGCCACAGCGCGATGACCACGCCGAGCAGCGCGCACAGCGCGTAGGCGCGCACCGGGACCGGGCCCAGGTGCCAGACCCCGCGCGCGGGGCTCGGAAGGTAAGCCACCGACATGTTGTGTGACGTTACTCGCGTCGCCGGCGTGGTTGCGTCCATTTGACCGGCGGTTGGCCGGGCATGCCCGGCCAGTCGCCGGGCCACCGCGGCGCCACCGACGCCCTGCCGCACGGACGCCGCCGGCTACCGTAGGGAGGCCGTGGTCGGCTCGATCGCCGCGGTCAGCGTCGTCTGGCCGCTGAGATAGCCGTCCACCGCGGCCGCCGCCGACCGGCCTTCCGCGATCGCCCAGACGATGAGCGACTGGCCCCGGCCCATGTCCCCGGCGACGAAGACGCCTGGCACGGACGTGGCGAAGTCGCTGTCGCGGGCCACGTTGCCGCGCTCGTCGAACGCCACGCCCAGGTCGGTGAGCAGCGGGCCGCGCTCCGCCCCGGTGAACCCCATCGCCAGCAGGACCAGGTCGCACGGCAGGTCCCGCTCGGTGCCCGGCCGGGGGATGAAGGAGCCCGCCGAGAACTCGACCTCGGCCAGCCGCAGGGCGCGCACCCGGCCGGCCTCGTCGCCCAGGAACTCCTGGGTGGAAACCGCGTAGACGCGGTCGCCGCCCTCCTCGTGCGCGCTGGACACCCGGTAGACCATCGGGTACGTCGGCCAGGGCTGGCCCGTCGGCCGCTGCTCGGGCGGCCGGGGCAGGATCTCCAGCTGGGTGATCGAGGCGGCCCCCTGGCGCAGGGCGGTGCCCAGGCAGTCCGCGCCGGTGTCGCCGCCGCCGATGATCACGACGTGGCGGCCCCTGGCCGAGATGGCCGGCTGGGCCAGCTCGGGTAGCTCGGGTAGTTCGGACATGCCCGCCGGGGCCGCCGACTCAGCGTCTGCGTCGGAGTCGCCTGCCGAGTCCCGTACCGCGGCCCGCTGCTCGGCGACCGCCCGGTTGGCCAGCGGCAGGTACTCCATCGCCTGGTGAACGCCGTCCAGCCCCGCACCCGGCACTGGCAGTCCGCGCGGCACCGTCGCGCCGCCGGCCAAGATGATCGCGTCGTAGCCGTTACGTAGCTGTACGGCAGTGACATCCTCGCCGACGGCTACTCCGCAACGGAACTCCGTGCCCTCCGCCAGCATCTGCACCAGGCGGCGATCCAGGTGGCTCTTTTCCATCTTGAACTCGGGAATCCCGTACCGCAGCAGCCCGCCGGGCGCATCAGCCCGCTCGTAGACGGTCACCGCGTGGCCCGCCCGGGTGAGCTGCTGGGCGGCGGCCAGCCCGGCGGGGCCAGAGCCGATGACCGCGACGCGGCCGCCGGCCGCGGCCGCCTCCGGCGACGGCCGGCGCGGCGGAACCCAGCCCTCCGCCCAGGCCCGGTTAATGATCTCGACCTCGACCTGCTTGATCGTGACGGGGTCGGCGTTGATCCCCAGCACGCAGGCGCTCTCGCAGGGCGCCGGGCACAGCCGGCCGGTGAACTCAGGGAAGTTGTTCGTCGCGTGCAGCCGCTCGGCCGCACCCCGCCAGTCACCAGTGCGGACCAGGTCGTTCCACTCCGGGATCAGGTTCCCGAGCGGGCAGCCCTGGTGGCAGAACGGGATGCCGCAGTCCATGCAGCGTCCGGCCTGCCGCTCCAGGTCGCGGTGCGCGAACTCGGTGTAGACCTCGCGCCAGTCCCTGATCCGCACGTCGACGGGGCGCCGCACCGGGGTCTGCCGCGACGTTGTCATGAATCCCCTGGGGTCAGCCATGCCGCCTCCTCAGCCCTGGGCCGCGGCCATGACGGCCTCGTCCACGTCTAGCCCGTCGCGCTCAGCGGCCCGAGCCGCGTCCAGCGCCCGCTTGTAGTCCTTGGGCATTACCCGGGCGAACCGGGGCACGGCGGCCGGCCAGTCGGCGAGCAGCCTGGCGGCCACCACCGAGCCGGTCTCCGCCAGATGCCGCCGCAGCAGGTCTTCCAGGATGTCGGCATCCTGTTCGCCGAGCGGCTCCAGGTCGGCCATCTCCGTGTTCACCCGGCCGGGCTCCGGGTCGAGCAGGTAGGCCACGCCGCCCGACATGCCGGCCGCGAAGTTGCGGCCGGTCGGCCCCAGCACCACGACCCGGCCGCCGGTCATGTACTCGCAGCCATGGTCGCCGGTGCCCTCGGCGACCGCCGTCGCGCCCGAGTTCCGGACGCAGAACCGCTCCCCCACCACGCCGCGCAGGAAGATCTCGCCGCTGGTGGCGCCGTAGCCGATGACGTTGCCCGCGATGACGTGCTGCTCGGCGGCGAACGGGGCCGCCGGGTCGGGCGCGGTGATGATCCGCCCGCCCGACAGGCCCTTGCCGAGGTAGTCGTTGGCGTCGCCGATGAGCCGGAGCGTGATGCCAGGCGGCAGGAAGGCGCCGAACGACTGCCCGGCCGACCCGGTCAGCGAGACATCGATCGTGTTGTCGGGCAGCCCCTCACCGCCCCAGCGGCGGGTCACCTCGCTGCCCAGCATGGTGCCGACCGTCCGGTTCACGTTGCGGACCGGCAGTTCCAGCCGGACCGGCGTGCCCTGCTCCAGCGCGCCCTCGGCGAGCAGGATCAGGGTGTTGTCCAGGGCGCGATCCAGGCCATGGTCCTGGGTGGTCGTGCAGTGCAGAGCTGCCCCGGCGGCCCGCTGCGGGACGTGCAGCACCGGGCTGAGGTCCAGGCCGGACGCCTTCCAGTGGGCCGCGGCGTCGGCGGTGTCGAGCAGTTCCGCGTGGCCGACCGCCTCGGCGATCGACCGGAAGCCGAGCGCCGCCAGGTACTCGCGAACCTCCTGGGCCAGGAACTCGAAGAAGTTCACCACGAACTCCGGCTTCCCTGCGAACCGCTTGCGCAACTCCGGATTCTGGGTGGCCACGCCCACCGGGCAGGTGTCCAGGTGACAGACCCGCATCAGCACGCAGCCGGCGACGACCAGCGGCGCCGTGGCGAAGCCGAATTCCTCCGCGCCGAGCAGGACCGCGACGATGACGTCCCGGCCGGTCTTGAGCTGGCCGTCGACCTGGACGACGATCCGGTCCCGCAGGCCGTTGAGCAGCAGCGTCTGCTGGGTCTCGGCCAGTCCGAGCTCCCACGGCGCCCCGGCGTGCTTGATGCTGGTCAGCGGCGCCGCGCCGGTCCCGCCGTCGTGACCGGAGATCAGCACCACATCCGCGTGTGCCTTGGACACCCCGGCGGCCACGGTGCCCACCCCTGGCTCGGCGACCAGCTTGACGTGCACCCGCGCCCGCGGGTTGGCGTTCTTCAGGTCGTGGATCAGCTGCGCCAGGTCCTCGATCGAGTAAATGTCGTGATGCGGCGGCGGCGAGATAAGGCCGACGCCGGGGGTGGAGTGCCGGGTCTGGGCGATCCACGGGTAGACCTTGTGGCCGGGCAGCTGGCCGCCCTCCCCTGGCTTGGCGCCCTGGGCCATCTTGATCTGCAGGTCGTCGGCGTTGACCAGGTACTCGCTGGTCACCCCGAACCGGCCGCTGGCCACCTGCTTGACGGCTGACCGGCGCAGGTCCCCGTTGTCGTCGGCCACGAACCGGCGGGCGTCCTCGCCGCCCTCGCCGGTGTTCGAGCGCCCGCCGATCCGGTTCATCGCGATGGCCAGCGTCTCGTGCGCCTCGGCCGAGATCGAGCCATAGGACATCGCGCCGGTAGCGAACCGCGCCACGATGGCGGGGACCGGCTCGACCTCCTCGATCGGGACCGGCGGCCGGGACGGCGGCCCGCCCGTGTCGCCGGCGCCGCCCGTGTCGCCCGTGTCGCCGGCGCCGCCCGCAGCGTCGAGGCCGCGGATCCGCAGCAGCCCGCGCAGGGTCATCAGCCGCGCCGCCTGATCGTCGACGAGCTTGGTGTACTGGCGGAAGATGTCTTCCCGGCCGCTGCGGGTCGCGTGCTGCAGCCGGAACACGGCCTCGGGGCTGAACAGGTGCGGCTCGCCCTCGCGACGCCACTGGTACTCGCCGCCTGTCTCCAGCCGCCGGTGCGCCGGTCCGCTGCCGCCGGCCGGAAAGGCCAGGGCGTGCCGGCGGCCGACCTCCACCGCGAGCTCGTCGAAGCCGACGCCGCCCAGCGGCGAGGACGTCCCGGCGAAGCACTCGCTGATGACCTCCTCGCCCAGCCCGATCGCCTCGAAGATCTGCGCGCCGGTGTAGGAGGCGACGGTCGAGACGCCCATCTTGGACATGATCTTGAGCAGGCCCTTGCCGAGCGCCTTGATCAGGTTCGCGGCCGCCTGCTCCTGGCTGACGTCGCGGATGACCCCGCGGGTCACCAGCTCCTGCGCCGAGCTGATCGCCAGGTACGGGCAGACGGCCGCGGCGCCGTAGCCGATGAGCAGGGCGATGTGGTGGCACTCGCGCGCGTCGCCGGTCTCCACGATCAGCCCGGCCAGGCTCCGGGTGCGCTGCCGGACCAGGTGGTGGTGGACCGCGCCGGTCAGCAGCAACGACGGAATCGGCGCGAGCGCCGAGCGAGCGGCAGGGGGGGCTCCGGGGGGCGACCCCCCCGGACTGGGGGTTCCAGGGGGTCGGCCCCCTGGGCTAGCACCAGCACGATCGGACAGCACGATGAACCGGGCACCGCCGTCGATCGCGGCCGACACCTCAGCGCGGATCTCGTCCAGTCGCCGGCGCAGCCCGGCGCCGCCGTCGGCGGCCGGGTACCGGCCGTCCACCACGTAGGCGGCGAAACCGGGCAGGTCCCCGTCGTCGTTGACGTGGATGATCTTCGCCAGGTCGGGCTCGCTGAGCACGGGGAACGGCAGCAGGATCTGCCGGCAGGACGCCGGGCCCGGATCGAACAGGTTGTGCTCGGGCCCGACCGTCGACGCCAGCGAGGTGACCAGTTCCTCCCGGATCGCGTCCAGCGGCGGGTTGGTGACCTGCGCGAAGAGCTGGGCGAAGTAGTCGAACAGCAGCCGCGGCCGGTCCGACAGCACGGCCAGCGGCGTATCGGTGCCCATCGACCCGACCGGCTCGGCGCCGGTACGCGCCATCGGCGCCAGGATCATCCGGAGCTCTTCCTCGGTATAGCCGAATTCCCGCTGCCGGGTGACCAGCGGCCGGCTCTCGGGCAGTTCGCGGGTCCGCGCGGGCAGCTCGTCGAGATGCACCTGCCCGGCGTGCAGCCAGTCCGCGTAGGGATGCTCCGCGGCGAGCCCGGCCTTGACCTCTTCATCCTCGATGATCCGGCCCGCGGAGGTGTCGGCCAGGAAGATCCGTCCCGGCTGCAGGCGGCCCTTGCGGATGATCGCGGCCGGGTCGATGTCCAGCACCCCGACCTCGCTGGCCAGGACCACCAGGCCATCCCTGGTCACCCAGTACCGGCCCGGCCGCAGCCCGTTGCGGTCCAGGACCGCGCCGACCATCGTGCCGTCAGTGAACGCCACGAGCGCCGGGCCGTCCCAGGGCTCCATGAGGGCGGAGTGGAAACCGTAGAACGACCGCCGGTCCGGGTCCATCTCCGCGTGGTTCTCCCAGGGCTCCGGGATCATCATCAGCACCGCGTGCGGCAGCGACCGGCCGCCCAGGTGCAGCAACTCCAGGCAGGTGTCGAAGCTGGCCGAGTCGCTGACGGACTCGTCCAGGATCGGCAGCAGCCGCTCGAAGCCGCGACCCGCGGCGTCGGGCTGGATCAGGCTGGACTCCAGCAGTCCCTCGCGGGCTCGCATCCAGTTCCGGTTGCCGCGGATCGTGTTGATCTCCCCGTTGTGCGCCATCATCCGGTAGGGATGCGCCAGCGGCCAGGACGGGAACGTGTTGGTGGAGAACCGGGAGTGCACCACGGCCAGCGCCGACCGGTACCGCGGGTCGGTCAGGTCGGGGTAGAAGTGCTCCAGCTGGAGGGTGGTGAGCATGCCCTTGTAGACGATCGTCGAGGCCGACAGGCTCGTGAAGTAGCAGTCCACCTCGTGCTCGGCGCGCTTGCGCAGGCAGAACGCGCGGCGGTCGAGCTCCAGGCCGGTCTCGCCGGCCTGCCCGGCCACGAATAGCTGCGCCAGAAAGGGCAGCACCTCGCGCGCTCCGGCGCCGCAGTAGTCCAGGTCGGCGGGGACATCCCGCCAGCCCAGGACCCTCAGCCCCTCGTCGGCAGCCAGCCGCTCGATGACCGATACCGCCTGCTCCCGGTCCTGGCCCGCGGGCAGGAATACCAGCCCGGCGGCGTAGCTGCCCTGAGCGGGCAGCTCAAATTCACAGACAGAGCGGAACAGCTCGTCCGGGATCTGGGTCAGGATGCCGGCACCGTCGCCGGTCTCCGGATCGCTGCCCTTGGCGCCGCGGTGGTCCAGATTGCGGAGCACCGTCAGGGCGCGGGTGACTGTGTCGTGGCGGCGGTCGCCGGTCAGGTCGGCCACGAACCCGACGCCACAGGCGTCGTGCTCATAGCGGCTGTCGTAGAGCCCCTGGCTGCGCGGCCCGCGGGGGATGCGCGGGGTGCGCGCGATGCGCGGGGTGGCCGGGGTTAGAGCAGGTGCCATCAACACTCCAGTCGTCTCGTCCGCCATCACATTGCAGGTGGGGGGCGGGACAACATTGGCCCTGCCGGATACGGGGCGCAGTCCTAGCCAACAGAGCTAGACGACCGGCCCGCATGAACTAGCTACCCGAACGTTTCATCATTATAGCGAGCAGTGGACCCCATGTTAACGTGACATTTCCTGCGCAGGTCAGCAGGGTATCGCTCAGGTTCTCAGACGGGCTTACCCGGGTCGGGACACGCCGCGAACGCCCGCCGCAAGATCCGCGGCCAGGCTGCGCACGCCGTCCAGTCCCTCCTGCGGGCTAGCCGCGTCCAGCAGTCGCTGGACGAACGCCGATCCGACGATAACGCCATCGGCGAATCCGGCGACCTGCTGGGCCTGCGCGCCGTCGCGGACCCCGAGGCCGACCGCCACCGGCAGGCTGGTGCAGTCCCTGACCCGGCTCACCAGCCCGGCGGCCTGGCTGCCGACCGACTCCCGTGCCCCGGTGATGCCCATCAGCGAGGCCGCGTACACGAACCCGCGGCAGACCGAGGTGACCAGCTCGATCCGCCGCTGCGACGAGCTCGGGGCGACCAGGAACACCCGGTCCAGGCCGTGGGCGTCCGCGGCCTCCAGCCAGGGCCCCGCCTCCTCAGGCGTGAGATCGGGAGTGATCAGCCCGCTGCCGCCGGCCGCGGCCAGGTCGCGCGCGAACGCGGCCACGCCGTAGTGGTCGACGGGGTTCCAGTAGGTCATCACCAGCGCCGGCACCCCGGCCCTGGCCACCGCCTCGACGGTGGACAGCACGTCGGCGACGCGGACCCCGCCGCTGAGCGCGCGGTACACGGCCTCCTGAATGACCGGGCCGTCCATCAGCGGATCTGAGTACGGCAGCCCGATCTCCACGACGTCGGCCCCGGCCTGTGCCATCGCGACCGCCGCCGCGATCGCGCCGTCCACGGACGGGAACCCGGCCGGCAGGTAGCCCACGAGGGCCGCCCGGTTCTCGGCGGCCGCCTTCCCGAAGGCGTCGGCGACGGCGCTCATCGCGCCTGCCCCTGGCCCGGTGCCTGCTCCTGGTCCGGCCCGTGGTCCGGCCCGTGGTCCGGCGTGTCGCCCGGCCCGTAGTCCGGCGTGTCGCCCAGGTGGCCGAACCAGCGGCCCGCGATGTCCACGTCCTTGTCGCCGCGGCCGGAGAGGTTGACCACCAGCAGGCCGCCGGGGCCCAGTTCGGGACCGACCTGCAGGGCGCCGGCCAGCGCATGCGCCGACTCGATCGCCGGGATGATGCCCTCGGTCCTGCACAGCACCGAGAACGCGTGCATCGCGCGGGCGTCGGTGATCGGCCGGTAACTGGCGCGGCCGGTGTCATGCAGCCACGAATGCTCGGGCCCCACCCCCGGGTAGTCCAGCCCCGCCGAGATGGAGTGCGTTTCCCTGGTCTGGCCGTCGGAGTCCTGCAGCAGGAAGGTCCGCATGCCGTGAATCACGCCCACCGAGCCCCCCGCGACCGTCGCCGCGTGCCGGCCGGTCGCCACCCCGTCTCCCCCGGCCTCGCAGCCGATCAGAGCCACGGACTCGTCGCCGATGAACGCGTGGAAGATGCCGATGGCGTTGGAGCCGCCGCCGACGCAGGCGATCACGGCGTCGGGCAGCCGCCCGGCCGCCTCCAGCACCTGCGCCCGGGCCTCGACCCCGATGACCCGCTGGAAGTCCCGGACCATCATCGGGAACGGGTGCGGGCCCATCACCGAGCCGATGCAGTAGTGCGTGGTCTGCACGGTGGACACCCAGTCGCGGAAGGTCTCGTTGATGGCGTCCTTGAGCGTCCTGCTCCCGGTCGTGACGGGAATGACCTCGGCACCCAGCAGGCGCATCCGCGCCACGTTCAGCGCCTGCCGCTGGGTGTCCTCCTCGCCCATGTAGACGACACATTCCAGCCCGAGCAAGGCGGCCGCCGTGGCCGTCGCCACGCCATGCTGGCCGGCCCCGGTCTCGGCGATGATCCGCGTTTTGCCCATCCGCCTGGTGAGCAGCGCCTGCCCCAGCACGTTATTTATCTTGTGGGAGCCGGTGTGGGCGAGGTCCTCGCGCTTCAGGAAAATCCGGCAGCCGCCGGCCTGCGCCGCGAACCTCGGCACCTCGGTGAGCAGCGTGGGCCGGCCGGCATAGCCGGTCAGCAGCGCCCGCAGTTCGGCCTGGAAGCCGGGGTCAGCCCTGGCGGTCTCGTAGGCGACGGTCAGCTCCTCCAGGGCGGACATCAGCGCCTCGGGCGCGAGTCGGCCGCCGAACTGGCCGAAGTGGCCCGTGGTATCCGGAAGCCCCGTGGTATCCGGAAGCCCCGTGGTATCCGGAAGCCCCGTGGTATCCGGTGCTGCGGTGCCAGGCGGGGTCGCCGTGGCCGCGCCGCTGGTGCTCATCACGTATCGCCCTGGTCCTTCTCCGGCTCGTCGCTGCGTTCGCCAGCCTTCGAGCCTATGTCGCCCGGGCGCTTGCCTGCCGCGCCCCGGTCTCCGCGCAAGGCCGGGTGCATCCCGGCGGTGACCAGGTCGGCTACCGCGGTGCGCGGGTCCTTGCCGGTCACCAGGCTCTCGCCGACCAGCACGGCGTCGGCTCCGGCCGCCGCGTACGCGAGCAGGTCATGCGGTCCTCGCACGCCGGACTCGGCGATCTTGATGATCCCCGCGGGGATCCGCGGCGCCAACGTGGCGAAGACGCTGCGGTCGACCTCCAGCGTCGCCAGGTTCCGGGCGTTCACCCCGATCACCGTCGCCCCGGCCGTCAGCGCCCGGTCCAGCTCCTCGCCGGTATGCACCTCGACGAGCGGCACCAGGCCGATCGACTCGGCGCGCTCCACGAGGGAGACCAGCGCGTTCTGATCCAGCGCGGCGACGATCAGCAGCACGAGATCAGCCCCGTACGCCCGGGCCTCCCAGAGCTGATACGAGCTCACGACGAAGTCTTTGCGCAGCACCGGGACCTGGACCACGTCCCGGACGGCCGCCAGGTCCTCCAGGCTGCCGCCGAAGCGGCGCTTCTCGGTCAGCACGCTGATGACCCGCGCGCCGCCCGCCTCGTAGTCCGAGGCGAGCGCGGCGGGGTCGGCGATAGCCGCCAGCGCGCCCTTGGACGGGCTGGCCCGCTTGACTTCGGCGATGACCGATACCTCGTCGCCGCCCAGCGCCGCCAGCACCTCCCGGGGAGGCGGAGCCCGGTGGGCCGCCTCCTTGAGGCGCTCCAGCGGAGCCTTCTGTTGACGCTCAGCGAGGTCGCTGCGCACATCCTCGAGGATGTCTTCGAGCACGCTCACGCGGTTCTGCTGCCCCCTCGGATGGGATGCCTTGCGTCCAAATCGTAGCGAGAGCGTCGCAGCGCGCTCGGGGACCCCCTCGCCCAGCGCGGCATTGACCCGCCGGCGTCTGCGATGGCCTGGCGGCGCCGCCCTGGCCGGGGGCTGTCGTCGTGGCTCATGAGTGGCTCACGAAGGGCTCATGGGTGGCTCACGAGGGGCCGCCGACTGCGGGATGGGGACCTGATGACCCCCGGGCCGGCGATCGGCCGACGCGTAGCCGGTCAGCCATGTGCCCGGTCAGCCTGTGCCCGGTCATCCAATTCGGCCGACGGAGGTCGGGTCCTCGCCCCGGCTGAGCGACTCCCACATGCTCGCCGCATCGCCCGCCGCATCGCTCGGGACTACAGCACTCGGGGCTGGGCCAATCGGGTTCGCGGCATCCAGGTCCGCGTTGTCGGGGTGCGCGCCGTTCACGTATGCGCCATCGGAGTGCGCGTCACCTAGGTGCGCGCTATCTGGGGCCGCGCCGTTCGGGGCCGAGCTGGCCAGGCGAGTGCCTGCCCGGCCGGTGCTGTTCCGGTCGGCTGCGCCGGTCCCGGTCGGCGACTCGTACTTGCTCGACATGACCGGCAGCCGCTCGGCCCGCCAGATCACCAGCACGCCCGCGACGACAATGGCCAGCGCGCCGACGATGGCCATCGCCTGCCAGCCGGCCGCGGTGAGCACGGCGTGGGAGTGAAAGCCGGCCACGGCCGGCACGATCGATCCCGATTGCGAGCCGCCCTCGGTCGCCGAGCCGGCGGTCGTGCCCGCGCCCGACCCGGGCCCGATGTTTCCCGTCGCGGCCGCCACGGCGGCGGCGGCGGTCACGCCGAACGAGACGGCGGCGGCGATACCGATCCCCAGGACGGCCAGCAGCCCGCCCGTCGCCCGCCTGGCGGTCCGCCGGGTGGCCAGCACTGCCGCCAGGCTGGCCAGCGCGGCAATGGCGAGGGCGTCCGCGTAGGGCACGAGGCTCTGGCCGCTGTCGGTGATGACGCTGGACGGCAGCGGCGCCGGGACGGCGGTTCTGACTTGCGCCCAGCCCTGCCGCATGGCGAGGAAGACGAGGCCGGCTCCGGCGGCGCCCGAGAGCAGCACCGCCACCAGTTCCCGGCGCGGCGACAGCGCGCTGAGCCGTCGTCGGCCGCCGCTGGCCAGTGGCCTGTCGCTGGTCATGAGCCTCCCTCCGGCCCGCGTTTGCCGTGCGGGGCCATGACGGCCCGGCGGCGAGCCGCACAGACGCGTTGCCCAGGTAGAACGCTAGCGCCCACCGCCAGCTCGTCCGGACAGCGCCGTCCACGCAGCGCCGCTGCGGCCTCTCGGACTCGACGTGATCGGGCCACCTGCTGTCGTCTTAAGCGGCAACTCCGGGCCAGCCTCGACGTCCCAGCGGGGCTAAGTCGGCGGGCGGGAATGTGTCACGGTCCGGGTGGCGGGTCCTGGCCGCTGCCGGGTGTGGTGGGGTGCCTGGTGCTGGCCAGCCAGATTGCCGGATAAAAATCGGCTGTGTGTTCGTCTGGAGCCTCGTTTTGTCGGTGGTGGTCGTTAGGCTTGTTCGAAGAAGGCAGGTCGGCGGCGGGCCGCCCGGGCGGGTGTTCCGGGTGGCTGCCGGGCTGGGAGGTGACCAGGTGCCAGGGACAGGCGAGCCAGATGCGGTAAGGCCGGCGGGGCCGGGCGGCGGGCCGGCGGGGCCGGG
>DATKRH010000055.1:0-8641 GCA_035532295.1 Streptosporangiaceae bacterium | reverse complement strand
CGGGCGACGCTGAACGACACGTCCGCGACGGCTGTCCGGCCGCCAAAGTCCTTGGTCAGGTGGCTGACTTCTATCGCCTGCGTCCCGGCATAGGCCTGATGCCCAGCGCCGTCGCCGTACGGCTGGCGCAAGCTAGTCAGTTCGGGTGCACTGTCGTTGCTGCTCACGCATCCGCCTTGTCCCAGGCCGGCCCTGCCACGTCCGGCGTGGCCTTGCCACGGTAAATAGATATCAGTATGCTAAGCAAGTGTTATCAGGTCCGTCAAGCCGAGGAGGCACAAGATGGCGACCCGGGATGCAGCCCCGGGCCCGGAACTGCCCAGCGAGCGGGTGACCGAGCACGAGGCCCGATTCTGGCCCGGCCTGCGCATGCTGGTGCTGGGCATCGCCCTGCTGTTGGCCGGGGTGGCGCTTGCCGTGCTGGCAAGTCACCAGGGTCACGGCACCGCGACGGCGCTGGTCCTGCTCTGCGTCCTGATCTTCATCGCCAGCTCCCTCGCACTGGCGGGTCTCACTCCGGTCGTTCCCGGGGAGGCGCGTGTCGTTCAGTTGTTCGGCCGGTACCGCGGGACTATCCGGGAGCCGGGCTTGCAGTGGGTGAACCCGTTTGCCCGCAGGCGCAGGGTGTCGACCCGGATCCGGAATCAGGAGTCGGCGCAGGCGAAGGTGAATGATGCTGACGGTAACCCGATCGAGATCGCGGCGGTGGTGGTCTGGCAGGTCGCTGATACCGCGAGTGCCTTGTACTCGGTGGATGACTTCACGCGGTTCGTGACGATTCAGGCCGAGGCTGCGGTGCGGCATATCGCCTCGGGTTACCCGTATGACAGCCGGGGCAGCGGGGCGCTGTCGCTGCGGGACAGCGCGGCGGAGATTACCCGGCGGCTGTCGGCGGAGATCACGGCGCGGGTGACGCCGGCCGGGGTGGCGGTGATCGAGTCGCGCCTGACCCGGCTGTCGTATGCCGCGGAGATCGCGCAGGTCATGCTGCGCCAGCAGCAGGCCAGCGCGGTGGTGAGCGCGCGGCAGAAGATCGTGGAGGGCGCGGTCGGGATGGTGCAGTTGGCCTTGCAGCGCCTGCAGGAGCAGGGTGTCGTGGAGTTGGATGAGGAGCGCAAGGCGGCGATGGTGTCGAACCTGCTGGTGGTCTTGTGCAGTGAGCAGGCGACCCAGCCGGTCGTGAACGCCGGGACCCTGTACCAGTGACGGCTCTGCCAGTGACGGGAGGCACGGATCTGCGGTGACCGAGCGCAAGAGCGTCCTGCTGCGGCTGGACCCGGCTGTTCACGACGCGCTGGCCAGGTGGGCCGCCGACGAGCTGCGCTCGGCCAACGCCCAGGTCGAGTTCCTGCTCCGCCGGGCCCTGGCCGACGCCGGGCGGATGCCCGGCCACGCCGGGCGGATGCGCCCCCGCGGCCGCCCGCCCGCCACCAGCCCAGCCCAAACCAGCCAGCCAGCCAGCGGCGACGACCAGGCCAGCTGACGCCGCCGAGGCTTGAGAGCAGGCAACCCGGCCATCACCGCGGGCAAGCCAGCACGCACCGGCCCAGCCGGCTGTCCGTCAGGAAGGCGCCGACTTCCGCGACGGGTGTCGGGTTGGTGTCGGTCCCTGGAAGGGACGATGCTCCGGTGGGTCACCGGGTGGCTGGCCGACGCCCCATCCCCATAGGGCCAGGTCACAGCTTCTCTATCGAGTTCTCAAGCGGTGGGCATAATCACGGCTCCGCCCGGGACGACATCAGCAGCGCCGCGCAGCTCGCCATGGCCTGCCGAGCCGTGGGACTGCTGCACGCGGCATAAAGGGATACCGGCCATGCCCCGCCACGTTGTTAGAACTGACAGGAACTACCTGCTCAGCAGAGTCCCGCGGCAGGTGTCCTGGAATTGCCGACGACATCGCCGAACATCCTGGCAAGGCAAGGAGTCAACCGATTGCCGCGGCTGTTGTTAGCCTCCGAGGCGATCCTGGGCGCCGGCGCGCGACTGCCGCCCACGAACTGGGTCATCTCGTAGTGGGCGACGAGTACTCCAGCGATCTCGGCGTCCACGCGTCGCGTGATGAACGGGAGGCGGTAATTGACGCGTTCGCCGCCGAACTGCTCTTGCCGACGCAGGTCCTCGCGGCCGACAGCCGCGACCTGGGAGGCACTAACATTTCGCGAGATCGCCTTGTCTGGCACGCAGCCCATTACCGGTGTTCCTGGTCCCTGGCGCTTCGGCAGGCCAACCGAGCGGGCGTGCTAGATACGCAGACGCGTCGGGAGTGGAGCCAGATTACGCCGACCCGAGGCGAGTTCATGGAAGCCGTCGGCTGGGTCCCGCAACCTGACCTGGAACTAGTGCGAGTTCCGCCGCGGTATGCGCACGCCGTTATAGAGGCATGGAAGCGCAACCTGATCACCGGGAGGAGGGCGGTGGAACTCATGCACGGACAAATCAGCCACGCGGACCTCCCGCCCCGCGATGAGGCAGATGTCGAACCGTGACATCTGCAGGCGTCGCCAGAGCAGAGATTCTGGTACTGGACGCGATGGAACTGATTCACTTCGCCCGGGGAGAGCGGCTAGACGTTTTTCGTGATCTCCTCGTTGGTAACGATTGCTGGACAACTCGGGTCGTGCTCGAGGAAGTGCGCCGCGGCCCTCTTCGGGGCGTTGCCCTACGGGTGGAGAATATCGACTGGCTCAGCACCGTCACTCCGCGTCAGCACTCAGACGCCAGAGGGGCTTACCGTCCCACGTGATTCGTGAGTGTGCGGGATGCGTTATTATCTTCAGTGATCGACATAGTGCGGACCCTGTTGCAGAAGGCGCGCCATATGGCGCACGTATCCGCTGGCCTTGTGCCAGATTTTATTCCTGAAGATGCGGAGGCAAACGGTCTGCCGCTAACCTGCCCGCCGTGCTCGGCCTCAAGTCGCTGGCGTACCTCCATAAGGGCAAAGCCCAGCAGATTCAGGCCCGGCCAGTGCTCGGGGTGCGCGGCCCGGCTGTCTTCAGCGGGGAGCCCGATGCCCCAGATCGGGTCGCGGGCGGAGGCCTCTGCCAGAACCCGGTCACCGGTACCTAGCAGGAACTGCCGCAGGCCGGGGTGCTGGCCGAACTTGGCAATGTTCCCGGCGACCACCACGTCGAAGCGGTGCGCGGCCCAGCGCTCCTCGCTGAACCCGGGGACCTGGCGGCCCGGCGCTTTGGCGGCGGCCGGGTCCGGCGCCTGCTGGATCTGCTCCGCGGTTGCATTGTCACCGAACAGCAGCGCTTTGGCCGCCATCATGAAATGTTCCGCCGACCGGTAAGTCAGGCCGTCAACGGCGAATGTCACCGGCCACCACTGGCTCAGGCAGCTACGGCCTGCGCCGTCGTCATCGTCCGGCGGCCGGTGCCCCCAGAACATCAGGTACCCGGGCTGCCTGCCCCCGCGTATCAGGCCGAGCAAGTCACCGGCGCTGCGAGCGCTGGCCACCGTAACTGCCATGACGCAGTAATACCAGAACAACCAGGAATCCTGCCACCAGGCGAGCACGCTCACCTCCCAGCCGCAAAGCAGGACCCAGATTGCGTCAGCGCGATCCGTCCGGCGGGCTGCTGCCGTCCTGGTCGAGCGAGCACGTCCCGGCCCCAGAGAGGTATTCGACCGCGCAAGGCACGGGTAGCGCGCTGGGTAGCAGATCAGGGTCATCGGGCGTTGTCCTGCGTCGCTCGGAGTTGCTCTATGTCGACCTTTTCGCTGGCCAGGCAGCATGGCCGCAGGTCAGGAGAAGGGCCTGGGGTTCATGGCATGCAAGAGGTCCGGGGTTCGAATCCCCATAGCTCTACCCAGGTCAGAAGCATTGATTCGAATGTTATTCCGTGAGTTCCGGGGCGCCTGGTAGCGCTACGGGTAGCGGTGAGCATCCAGGTCGGCCTAGCTGAGCAGCAGCTACACGCCCACCGGGGTGAGCTGGTATGCGGCTGACCTGTTGCAGAGTTGCATCAGCCGGATCCCGCCGAGGTCATGCAAGCCGGGGGAGCGGCGCCGGCAACTGCGCCGGGCCGCTGGGAGGCGCAAGCCCTGAGCCACGCCGCTTGTGCTGAGCCTGCACCTGGAGCAGCTTCCCGAGCCTGCGCCGGGGCCCGGCTCAGTCCGGCACGGCGGCTCAGTCCTGCGCGAGGCCGGCGAGAGCCGCGAGCGGCGGGCGCAGGCCGCTCACCCCGGCCGCCGTCTAGCCCGAGCTGGCGGCCACCGGGCCTAACCAGGTGTACTCCTGGGACATCACCAGGCTGCGCGGCCCGGCGAAGTGGACGTACTACCACCTGTACGTGATCCTGGACATCTTCAGTGGGCGAACTCACGCTGGCTGTCGAAGAGCTGGAAGTCTGGGGCGTGGGTCCGGCGCACGGTGCGGGGATCGCGGCCCGCCGATTCGCATAGGTCGGCAAGCACGCGGCTCTTGTGACGACAAGACCGGCGGCGCGGGATGAGCGCAGTTGAGGTCGACGCCTACATCCGCACCCGCGGCGCGCGCTGCGGCATGGCGCCGATGATCGAGGAGACCATCTGCGAACGAATTCAATGACTCCTACTGCCAGTTCACGACGCCGCCGTGCGCCGCTGCGAAGGAATGCCCGGCGCGGCAGGTTCGGGCGTTGTCGAAGGCGCGCCTGGTGATCACTGGCGGCTGGTCACGCTCGGCGCGCCTGCGTGCCTCGCGGTGCTGGCGGTGCTGGCGGGGTTAGGACTGCCGGGTCTGCAGGTATCGGGAGAGGGCGTTCGTGGTCACGGAATTGTGCAGGGTGAAGGAGGCGGCGCCTTCCATGTAGTGGTCGTCGGTGTAATCGCAGGGGACGCCGTCAGCCCTGCGGGTGACCGCGCGCCGCCGCAGGACCGGGTCGCCGGGCTGGCAGCCGAGCAGTTCGGCGTCAGTCGCGTCGGCGCGGGCCAGGTCGAGAGTGTGCGTGCCGGTCACGGCGACGGTGCCCGTCAGCCTGCGGACCTCTGCGGTGACCGAGCGGCAGTTCTCGTCGAGCTGTGCGATGGTGTCGGTGAGCCAGCCGGGGTAGGTGCAGCGCTCGACGAAGATGGGCGCGCCGTCGAGGGTGCGCAGGCGGGTCGTGTACAGCACGCCGGTTCCTGCAGCGACCTGCAGTGCAGCGGCCTCGGTCGGTTCTGCCGCGCGCAGGATCCGGCTCACGAACCGGCCGCCGGGGACACGGCCCGTCGCGCGCGCCCACTGGGCGAAGCTGCGCAGTTCGTCGAACGACTGTGAGACGCCGGCGTCGAGGACGACCCGGCCCGAGCCCTGGCGCGCGGACACCAGCCCCTCGGCCTCCACCGCCTGCAGCGCAGCCCGGATGGTGCCGCGGCCGGCGCCGTGCAGCAGCGACAGCTCCGCCTCGGTCGGAAGCTTGCTCCCGGGCGGGTAGACCCCGCGCACGATCGCACCACGCAGTGCGTCGGCGATGCGCTCATGCAGGGGCGGGGCACCGCCGCGCCTGTGCCCGGGAAGAGCGGGTCCCGGGGCGAACGGTGCTGCGTCGTGCGGCATGTCTATCAAGGTACTTGTTCACGCAAACTCGCGAGGATTTTAGCCCTGGGTTCATTCTGCCGGCCGAGACTGGGATATGAGTTGTTCGAACATATCCGGATCTTCACCCTTCCCAGCGAATCGAGGGTTCTGGACCATGGCACTTCGCTCCCCTGGTGCCCGGCGCAGACCGTGCCGCGGCATCAAAATTCTGGGCGTGTCTGTGGCGGTAACCGCTCTTGCCGCCTTCAGCGCGGTGCAGGGCAGTCCCGCTGCGCATGCTGCCGACACGCAGGCGGCCGCGACGACCGCGGCGTCCACGCCTGCGCTAGCCGCCTCGAGCACCTCCGTGACGGAGGGCTCGTCCGTGGCCTTCACGTACTCGGCCCCGTCGAATTTCTTGAGCACGAGCAACTGGATCGGCTGGTACTCCTCCGGCCGGACTCCGGGCATCCAAGGGTCGACCATCTGGAAGTACACGCAGACCGGGACTACATCCCTTCCGGCCTCGGGATCCTCGCCGGTGGCCAACGGCACGGTGACGTTCAGCACGGCCGGCCTTTCCCCGGGCACTTACACCGTCTACTTCCTCTACAACGACGCCTACACGGTCATCGGGTCGCCGGTCACGATCCAGGTGACGACCGCCCCGGTCGCTCCAGGCACGCTGACCGCGCCGGAGACCTCCGCGACGGCTGGTGACCAGGTCTCCTTCGACTACACGATGCCGTCCGGCGACGTCAGCAGCAGCGACAAGCTTGCCTGGTTCCCCTCGGGAGCGGACCCGACAACGACCGCACCGCTGTTCGCGTTCTCCAAGGCTGCCCCTGCCGCCAGCGGCAGGGTCACGTTCGACACCACGGGCCTTGCCAGCGCCAGCTACGACGTCTACCTGCTTGCCTCGACCAAGGCCGTCATCGCAGGCCCGGTCACGGTCGCCGTCACGAACAACGGGCCGCAGCTGCCGTCTCCCGGCCAGCTGCGCGGGCAGCCGAATCTCATCGTCAACGGCGGGGCCGAGATCGGTGACGCCACGCTCCACGGCACCGACGCGACCACCGTTCCCGGCTGGACCACGACCGGCCAGCTCAACGAGGTCCAGTACGACGCTGCCGGCGGCTACCCAGCCTTCAGCTCCCCCGGCTCGGCTGACCGCGGCCAGAACTTCTTCGCCGCCGCCGCCGGCGGCGTCAGCACCGCCATCCAGACCGTCAACGTGTCGAAGGCCGAGGGCCAGATCAATCAGGGGAACGTCAAGTTCAACCTCGGCGGCTGGCTCGGCGGAACCGGTTCCGTGACCGACACTGCCACCGTGACCGCGACGTTCCGGGACGCCAGCGGCAGCTCGCTGGGCACCGCGACGCTCGACCCGGTCACGCCGGCCATGCGCAACAACACGACTGGGCTGCTGCCGGAGAACGCCGGCGGCGCGCTGCCGAAGCACACCAAGAGCGTACGGATCGTGCTGACCATCAACGGCAGCTCTGGCCAGGGCTACGCCGACAACCTGTCGTTCACGATCTCCTCGGATAAGGTGCCCGCCCCAGCGCTGCCCGCGTTGTCGGCGCCCGAGACCCCGGCCCCCGCCCAGCAGTCCGGGGACCCGAACCTCGTCGTCAACGGCGCAGCCGAGATCGGTGACGGCACGTTTGACGGCATCGCCCTGACCACCGTGCCAGGCTGGACGACGACCGGCCTGATGAACGAGGTCCGGTACGGAGCCTCCGACGGCCAGGGGGTCGGCGGCTGGCCCACCCCCAGCACCCCCGGCCCGGCCGACCGCGGCCAGAACTTCTTCGCCGGCGGCGGCGGGGGGGTTAGCACGGCAACGCAGACTGTCGACGTGTCGAAGGCCGAAGGCCAGATCAACCAGGGGAACGTCAAGTTCAACCTTAGCGGCTGGCTCGGCGGAACCGGTTCCGTGACCGACACTGCCACCGTCACCGCAACGTTCCTCGACGCCAGCGGCAGGTCGCTGGGCACCGCGACACTCGGCCCCGTCACGCCGGCCATGCGCGACGACACCACCGAGTTCCTGCCGGAGAACGCCACCGGCGCGCTGCCGAGCCAGGCCAAGACCGTCCGGATAGTGCTGACCATCAACGGCGACCACCCGGCCAACCGCAACGGGCACGGCCAGGGCTACGCCGACAACCTGTCGTTCACGATCTCCTCGAACAAGGTGCCCGCCCCGGCGCTGCCCGCGCAGCCCGCGTCCGCGGTGCCGGGGTTTGACCACGTGTTCGTCGTCATGATGGAGAACCAGGATTACAGCGACATCATCGGCAACACCACTCAGGCCCCGTACATCAACAGCCTGCTGCCACAGGCCGCGAACCTGACCAGCATGTACGGAATCACCCACCCAAGCGACCCGAACTACACCGGACTCGCCGCGGGCAGCCTCTTCCGCCAGACCGGCAACACGCAGACTGCCGAAAACCCCGCCCAGCACATCGGCGACCTCGTCGGCAACGCCGGCGGCACCTGGCGCACCTATATGGAGAGCGCCAACGGGCCCTGCGACCTGGGCTCCCAGGACACCTACACCATCGACGACACTCCGTTCCACAACTTCAAGGACGTCGCCGACAACCAGGCAGCCTGCCAGGAGCACGAGCAACCGCTGCCGCAGATGGCCGTCGACCTCAAGTCGGCCGCCACGACACCGAACTACGCGTGGCTCAGCGCCAACGACTGCGACGACATGGAAGGCTGCGGCATCGCCGCCGGCGACGCATGGCTGTCGCAGACCCTGCCGGAAATCTTCAACTCCCCGGCCTGGAAGCAGCAGCGGTCCCTGCTCATCATCACCTGGGACGAGGACGCAGCCGACGGCCAGGCCAACCTGCAGAACATCCCGACGCTGATCCTCGGATCGCAGGGCACCGTCAAGGCGGGATCCACCTCCTCGCACCGCTACACGCTCTACAGCCTGCTGCGCACCTCCGAGACGGCCCTCAACCTGCCAAGCCTGACCGGCAACGACTACTACGCCGATCCGGTCAACGACATCTGGGCTGGCAGATAAACCAGATACCCACCTAAACCCTGCTCCCCTTTCGGGCCGCCGCAACCGGCGCCCCGAAAGGGGAGCCACTCCTTTCCGGGGCATCCACGGCACCGCCCGCGGCGCGC
>DATKRH010000054.1:0-32511 GCA_035532295.1 Streptosporangiaceae bacterium | reverse complement strand
GGGGTAACGGTCCGGGTCGGCGTCGAAGGCGGCGGCGCAGCCGGCGGAGCAGAAGTACACGGTGCCGGCGGGCGTGCCGCGGTGCGCGGGCGCGGTCGCCGGGTCGGCGCTCATGCCGCACACCGGATCGGTCGCGGTCGTCCCGGCCGCGGCGTTGTCAGGCGCCGCGGCGTCGCCGCCATACCGCGTGCCTGCCTGCACCTGCGGCTCGACGCTGGCCGTCACCGCGGCCGGCAGGGCCGCGGGGCGATAGCGACGCAGCCGGTTCGCGTTGGTGACCACCGACAGCGACGACAGCGCCATCGCGGCGGCGGCGATGGCCGGGGACAGCCGGATGCCGAGGAACGGGTACAGCACGCCGGCGGCGACCGGGATGCCGATGCCGTTGTAGGCGAGGGCGAAGAACAGGTTCTGCCGGATGTTGCGCATGGTGGCCCGGGACAAGGCGATCGCGGTCACCACTCCGCCCAGCGACCCGGAGATGAGGACGATGTCGGCGGCCTCGATCGCCACGTCAGTGCCGGTGCCGATGGCCAGGCCAACGTCGGCGGCGGCGAGGGCGGGGGCATCGTTAATCCCGTCGCCGGTCATGCCTACCTTGCGGCCTTCGGCCTGCAGCCGCTGGATCTCGGCGGCCTTATGCTCGGGCAGCACCTCGGCCAGCACCCGGCGCACCCCGACCTCGCGCGCGATCGCCGCGGCGGTAAGGGCATTGTCTCCGGTCAGCATGATCACCTCGACGCCGAGCCGGTGCAGGGCGGCGATCGCGGCGGCGGAGTCGGCCTTGACCGGATCGGCGACCGCCAGCACGCCGGCCGGGGCGCCGTCCACGGCCGCCAGCACGGGGGTCTTGCCCTGCGCGGACAGCTCGGCGGCCACCGGGTCGAGCTCGGCGGTATCGATCCCGGCGCCGGCCAGCAGCCGGGCGCTGCCGACCAGGACGGCATGGCCGTCCACGGTCGCCTGCACGCCCTTGCCGGTGACCGAGTCGAAGACCGTCGCCGCGGGCCGCGTGACGCCGCGCTCGCGCGCGCCGGCCACGATGGCGGTCCCGAGCGGGTGCTCGCTGTCGGCCTCGGCCGCGGCGGCCAGCGCGAGCAGCCGGGTCTCGCCGAACCCGCCGGCGGGCCGGACATCGGTGAGAGCTGGCCGGCCGGCCGTGATCGTGCCAGTCTTGTCCAGCACCACGGTGTCGAGCTTGTGCGCGGTCTCCAGCGCCTCCGCCGACCGGATCAGGATGCCCGCGCGGGCCCCCTGGCCCGTCCCCACCATGATTGACAGCGGAGTAGCCAGGCCCAGCGCGCACGGGCAGGCGATGATCAGCACGGCGATCGCGGAGACCAGCGCCAGGGTGAACGCCGGGGCGGGACCGACGGTGAACCAGACCGCGAACGTGGCGATCGCGATGGCGACGACCGCGGGGACGAAGAAGCCCGAGACCAGGTCGGCGAGCCGCTGGATCGGCGCCCTGGACGCCTGCGCCTGCCGCACCAGCCTGATGATCTGCGCCAGCGTGGTGTCCGAGCCCACCCTGGCCGCCCGTACCCGCAGCGACCCCGTCGTGTTGATGGTCGCGCCGACCACGGTGTCTCCGGCGCGCTTGGTCACCGGCATCGGCTCCCCGGTGACCATCGACTCATCCACCGCCGATGACCCGGCCACCACCACGGCGTCGACCGGGACCTTCTCCCCCGGCCGGATCACGACCTCGTCCCCGACCGCCACGTCCTCGACGGGGATCTCCGCCTCCGCGCCGCCCCGGATCACCCGGGCGGTGCGGGCCTGCAGCCCCAGCAGCTCGCGGATGGCCTGGCCGGTTCCGGCCCTGGCCCGGGTCTCGATCAGCCGGCCCAGCAGGATCAGCGTCAGGATGACCCCGGTGGTCTCGAAGTACACCCCGCGCACGTCCGCTGGCAGCAGGCCGGGGGCGAGGGTGACCACCAGGCTGTAGCCGTAGGCGGCCGTCGTGCCCAGGGTGATCAGGCTGTTCATGTCCGCCGACCGGTGCGAGAGCGCCAGCCAGCCGGTGCGGTGGATCGGCCACCCGGTATAGAACATAACGGGGGTGATCAGCACCAGTTGCACCCAGTGATTCAGCAGCAGCCCGGGCACCCAGCCCGCCTTGAGCAGGTCATGGGCCATCACCGCGAACAGCACCGGCAGCGTCAGCACCGCGCCCGCGATCACCCGCCGGGCCAGGTCGGTGATCTCCGCCCGGCGCTCCGCCGCTTCCGCGTCTCCCGCCGGCGCGTCTCCCGCCGGCGCCTCGCAGGCGGGAGACGCGCAGCTGAACGCCGGCCTGGCGGCAGCCTGGTCCTCGTCACCGCCAGGCGCGGCGAGCGCGGCGAGCGCGGCGTCCGGGTCCACGATCAGCGTGCCGTGGATCATGTTCATCCCGCACGCGAACCCGAACTGGCCAGCCGCCGCCGGATTCAGCCGCACCGTAGTCCGCTCGAACGCCGGCAGGGCCGCGCTCACGGCCAGGTCGGGGAAGACCACCCGGGAGGTGCAGTCCCCGGATTCCTGCCGGTCGAACACCACCTCCAGCGGCACGCCCCGGCGAGCCCGGATCACGTCCGGGCTGTAGCCGCCGCGCACTGTCACCGTGACGCGCTGGACCCCGCCCGACAGCTCAGCGGCACGAGCCCGGCGCGGCGCGAAGAAGAACCACGCCAGCCCCGCGATAGCAGCTGCCGCGGCGATCAGGACGACGATATCGGCCACGTTCACCGTGAACTCCCCTCACCCATCTCCGGCCACGGTGCCAGGGTATACCCCCTATGGGTAGTGGACTTCGGCCCGGGCCAGTGAACTTGGCTCCCATAGCGACCGGAATACTAGGAGTTTGACGAGATAGCCTTACCTCTGGGAACAGGCTTTCACAGCACTGCGGGGGGTGCAGAGAACCGTGATTCCGATCCCGCGTCGGGACACCGCGGCTGACCGGCTCGCGCTCATTCGGGACCTGCTCACGAACCTGCCAGCTGCGGTGGCGTACCTGGCCGGACCCGAGCTGATCATCGACTTCGCCAACGACGCCTACCGCCGGCTGGTCGGCGATCGCGACGTGGTCGGCACGCCGCTGCGCCAGGCGCTGCCGGAACTGACCGGCCAGGGGCGGCTCGAGCTGCTCGAACGAATCATGGAAACCGGGGAGTCCGTCTGGGGCACCGAAACCGGGGTCCTGGTTCAACGGCGTGGCGAGCAAGCAGAGCAACTGTTCGTGGACTTCGTCTACCAGCCGGTACGCGATGCCGACGGAGCCATCGTCGGAGTACTGCTGTATGCCGCCGATGTGACCGAGCATGTCCGGGACCGGGACCGGCTAGAGGCGCTGGCCAGGCACCTTGCCGCGTCGGAGGAGCGGTACCGGACGCTGTTCGAGACCATGCCGCAAGGTGTCATCCATTATGACGCCGACGGGTCCATCATCGGCGTGAACCCGGCAGCCAGCGAGATCCTGGGCATGGACCTGACCGCGGCGACATCCTGGCCCGTTGTCCCGGAAGGGCAGTCGGTCCGCGAGGACGGCTCGCCGTTCCCGCTGGAGGACCTGCCGGTGCGGGTGGCGCTGCGGACCGGCGACACCGTCGCCGACGTGGTGCTCGGCTTCACCCACGCGGCGACCGGTGAACTGCGCTGGCTGCGGGTCACCGCCATCCCCGACGCCCGGGACGACCAGGGCCGGCCCAGCCGGGCATACGCGATCTTCACCGACCTGACCGAGCAGCGCCGGACCGAGGCGGCCCTTCAGGAGAGCACCGCGCTGCTCGGCCGGCTGCGGGACGCCAACGTTCTCGGCGTGGCGGTCTCGACCGAGCAGGGCGTCTATGAGGCCAACGACGCGTTCCTGAACGTGATCGGCTACAGCAGCGAGGACCTGGCGGCCGGGCGCGTCCACCACCGGTCGATCACCGCGCCGCAGTGGGCCGACCGGGACCGGGCCGCGATGGAGCAGTTGCGCCGCACGGGCGCCGTCCGGCCCTTTGACAAGGAATACGTGCACCGGGACGGGCACCGGGTACCGGTCGTGATCGGGGCGGCGGTGATCGACCGCAACCCGCTCCGCTGGGTGACCTTCATCATTGACCTGACCGCCCGGCAGCGCGCCGAGCGGGAGCGCGCCGAGCTGATCGCGGGGGAACGCGCCGCCCGCGCCGAGGCGGGCACCGCCCGGGAACGGCTCACGTTCCTGATGCGCGCCGGCGGACTGGTCGCCGCCGCCCGGGACTGGGACAAGCTGCTCGACGAGGTCGCCCAGCTGGTGGTGCCCAGCCTGGCCGACTGCTGCGTGGTGTTCCTGCCGACCGCCGATGGAAAGCTATGCGCCAGCGCGCTCACCCACGCCGACCCCGCCCGCGCCAAGCTGCTCACCCGCCTGCGCGAATACCCGATTCCCCGGGTGGGCCCGCTGATCTCCCAGCGTTCCTACACCACCGGCACCACCACGCTCATTCGCCACGTCCCCACCGAAATGCCCGGCTGGCTCAAGGCCGAGCCCGACCTGATGAGCATCGTGACGCTCATGAACCCGGAGAGCGCGATCGGCACGCCATTGCTGGCCGGCCAAGGCGTACTGGGCGTCATGGTCCTGGGCCGCGGAGCCGAGCGCCCCCGGTTCGCCCCGACGGACGTCGAAGTGATCGAGGAGCTCTCCCGCCGCCTGGCCGTAGGGCTAGCCAACGCGGACACCTTCGCCCGCGAGCACGCCATCGCCGAAACGCTGCAACGATCCCTGCTGCCCGACACCCTGCCCCCGATCCCGGGCGTGGATCTCGCGGTACGTTACCTGCCCGCCACCGAAGGGGCCAACGTCGGAGGCGACTGGTACGACGCGTTCCCCCTCAGGGACGGCCGGGTCGGGCTGGTCACCGGCGACGTGGCCGGCCACAACATCGCCTCGGCGTCGATCATGGGCCAGGCGCGCAGCCTGCTCCGCGGGTACGCGATCGACAACCCAGACCCGGGCTACGTGCTGCGGCGGACTAACGCCGCCGTGGCCCAGCTGCTCCCAGACGTGCTCGCCAGCGCTGTCTACGCCGTGCTCGACCCGGCCACCGGCGACCTCGCCTACGCCAGCGCGGGGCACCCTCCCCCGCTCGTCACCACCGGCACCGGCCAGGCCGAGTACCTCGACGACACGGTCGGCGTCATGCTGGGCGCCTGCGCCGACGCCAGCTACACCACCCGGCACCGGCAGCTTCAGCCGGGCGCGGGGCTGCTCTGTTACACCGACGGGCTCATCGAAGACCGGCACCGTGACATCTCCGACGGCCTCGCGGTCCTCGCCGAAACGCTGCAACGCTCCGGCCCCAGCTCGGCCGAGCAAACGTGCGCTACCGTCCAGGCGGCCCTCCTCGGCGCCGCAGGGCGCGACGACGACGTGTGCCTCCTGGCAGCCCGGCTCACCGGCTGAGCGCCCCCGGCCCCGCCGGACACGCCTATGCGTGCAGCGACTCCAGGAGGGTCCTGACGTGGTCTGCCCGCGGGTCGCCGAGCTCATGATAGATAGCGAGCGCCTGGCGCCAGGCCTGTCGTGCCTGGCCGAAGCGGCCAGCTGCGCGCCCCAGATCGCCGATGCGGCTCAACGTGGCGGCCTCGCCCGGCCGGTCTCCGACCTCGCGGCGGATTTCCAGCGCCTGGCTGAGGAAGGCATGGGCGTCATCGAGCCGGGCGAGACGGCGGTTGACGTCGCCGATGCGGTGCAATGCTTCTGCTTCCCCATAACGGTCGCCGATCTCGCGGCAATTGGTCAGAGCCTGCCGTAGATAGCCGAGAGCTTCGCTGAAGCGGCCCATCTTCCGACAGACGTCGCCCATGTTCTTCAACGTGCTGGCTTCTGTCCGGGTGTCGCCGATTGCCCGCAGGATCGGCAGGGCCTGCCGGCAGCAATGCAGTGCCGGCCCGAACCGGCGCTGCCAGCAATGGACCTGGGCCAGGTTGGACAGGCTGGCTGCCTCGCCTCGCTGGTCACCCAGCTCACGCGCGATTTCCAGCGCCTGCTGGAAGCAGCTGATGGCCTCGCCGTGCTGGCGCCGGTCCCCGTGGCAGATGCCCAGGCTCGACAGCAGCTGCGCCTCGCCGACCCGGTCGCGGGCCTGCTGCGCACTGGCCAATCCCGCCTGGCAGGCGCCGATCCACTCATCCCATGGCTTGCGGAGCATGTAATAGCTCCATAGCGCGACCGGGAGCCTCCAGGCGATCGCGTGTTGGCCAGCGATCGCGGCGAGCCTAGTGGCCGCGGCCAAGTTGACATGTTCAGTGTCGCACCAGGCCAGGGCGCGTTCATAGCTTTCGAACGCTGGCGGGCGGCAGCACGGTTCGGCGGCCTCAAGCTCGAGGTGGCGGCGCCGAGGGCTGAGTATCCGGTCTGCGGTATCCGCAGCGTGTATGTACCAGGTGAGCAGCCGCCGAATCGCAGCGGCACGGGCTTGCGCGCTTTCCTCGGCCTCGGCGCACTCAGCGGCGTACAGGCGCAGAAGATCATGGAGGCGGTAGCGACCGTCACCCATGTCCTCAACCAGGTTTACTCCAGTCAGGGCGTCGAGCGACCGCCGCGCGCGAGCTACGCTCACACCGGCAAGCGCGGCCGCGGCGGCCGGGCCGAACGTTGGTCCGGGAACCAGGCCGAGCAGGCGGAACATCCGTGTGGCGTGGGCGTGCAGCCGGCGATACGACCAGGAGAACGCGGCCCGCACCGCTGTGTCGTCGTCGGCGGTGGCAAGGACGGCCAGCCGGTCGTGCTCCTCCCGGAGTTGGTCGGCCAGGCCAGCGAGCGAGCTTGACGGGTACCCGGCAGCGCGCTCCGCGGCGATCCGCAGCGCCAGTGGCAGGCCGCCGCACAGCCGTGCTACTTCGGCCGCCGCAGCGGGCTCGGCGTCGACCCGTCGGGGCGCGGCGATCTGGCGCAGCAGGGCCACGGCGTCCCGCTCGCCGAGCGGGCCGAGCACGATCCGGATGGCGCCGTCCCTGGCGACAAGGCCGGAGAGGCGGCTGCGGCTGGTGATGACCGTCAGGCAGCCGGGCGAGCCGGGCAGCAGAGGGCGGACCTGGCTGGGGCCGACGGCGTCGTCGAGAACTATCAGGACGCTCTTGTCGGCAAGCACCGAGCGGAGCAACGCGGCACGCCCGTCTTGTTGAGCGGGAATGGCAACGGGCCCGCTCAACGCGCGCAGGAAGGACTCTAGGACCTCGCCGGGTACTGCAGGGGTAGCGAACGGGTGAGAACCGCGCAGATCGGCGAAGAGCGTTCCGTCAGGAAAACGATCCTGGATGCGATGCGACCAGAGCAGCGCCAGGGCGGTCTTGCCCACTCCCGGCGGCCCGGTGATAACGGCCGCATCTGCCGGCCGTTGCCCTGCGGTCAGGAGCGCTTCCAGCCACCGCAGCGAACCCCTGCGGCCGGTAAAGCCGCGCGGCCGAGCAGGAAGCTGCCTGGGCATGTGGACCGCCGCGCTCGCAGTGGATGCCGGGCCGGCTTCGGGCGCGCTGAGGCCGGGGTCGCCGCGCAGGATCCCCTCGTGCAGGGCAGCGAGCTCGGCGGTGGGATCTATGCCGAGTTCCTCCCGCAATTCCGCCCGGAGATCCCGGAAAGCAGAAAGCGCCTCGGCCCGCCGCCCGGACCGGTAGAGAGCCAGCATCAGCTGCGCTCGGAATTGCTCCCTGAGTGGGTGTGCGGCAGCTAGTTCGGCCAGCTCTCCGATCACCTCGCGCGACCGGCCTGCCGCGAGGTCGGCGTCGACGCGCTGTTCCAGCGCCGTCAACCGGGCTTCCTCCAAAGCGGCAATCCTCGCCCCGAGCGCGGGCATCGCGTCGGCGATGTCGGCGAGGGGACGATCGCGCCATAGATCCAAGGCCTCTCGAAGCAGGCTTCCCGCTGTCGCCGGGTCCGACCGCATGCACTCCGCGGCGGTCAGGGAGAGCGATCCGAATCGGTCCCAGTCGAGCGCCCCAGGCTCAGCCTGGAGCACGTAGCCGCCGGGCTGTGTCTGGATGAAAACGCCGCAGCCGCCGGCCTGCTCCAGCGCACGGCGCAACGACCAGATATAGGTCTGCAGATTCTGCGTAGCGCAGCGTGGCGGCTCGGGCCCCCAGATGATGTCGATCAGCCGGCCTGGCGAGATCGTCTCGCCCGCGTGAAGCGCCAGGGCAGCGAGCAGCTTGCGCGGTTTCTCTCCGCCAAGTGCGACCTCGCCGGTGGCGCCGACTAGCCGCAACGGCCCGAGAATGAGCAGCGTGCGCACGATGCGTCCGCTCAGCCGTGCCGTGGCAGGGTGCTGCCGCCACGAGCGGGGCTCGGCCCCCGCAGCCGCGGTAGTGTTCCTGCGGCCAGCTCAGCCAGCGGCGTCCAGGACATGATCACCACTCCTTAGGCCCGGCCGAGGGGCGCGGTGGTCGCCACGGCAGCAGCATTCTTCCCGCCCAGTGCGGCCGAGAACATCGGTGTCCACGTGTCGGAAATCTTAGGACATATCAGACTCTCGCGACAGCCTGGCGAGGAGCAAGGCCGACGGTGCTGGGCTTGGCGCGACTGCCCGCGCGACTGCGACTCCGGCATTGCCGTCAGCACGTTCCGCCCATGGCCAATATGACGTCCTGCCAGGCATTATATCGGTCTTGTAGCGCCCCGCCTGAAGCTGATTCCGCGATGCCAGCAAGTGAAGGGATCGTAAATGGGCATCAGGACTTCCATGCGAAAGGAGGCGCATGACACCAAGCTAAGAGTATCGCGCGTGCGCATCGACCCGAAGGTGCGCCTCGTCCGGACGGCCTCACACAGCTATACCACACAGGTCGTCGAGGTGTTCACCCGCGATGGCCCATCCGCTGTACGAGCAAAGGAGACACCATGTCCCGTAAGTTCGGCTTCGGCCGTCTGCTATCACGCTCAACCCTGATCGCGATCTCTGTATCGGCGCTTGCCGCTGTCTCTGCTGTGCCCGCATACGCTTCCTCCGGTGGTGGCTGCGCAGGCGGAGGCTATGGTTACGGCACAATATACGGTTGCATCAGCGCTTCGGGAAGCACCGTCCTGCCCGATGGCTACATCAACTGGGCATACATTCCCCCCAACTGCTCTGTGGCGGTTGAGCTGGTGAACAGCAGCGGATACGTAGTGGCTCGCGGGAATTATGGCTGCGGCGCATACCATTACGGGCCGCTCAGCGTCCAAGAGCCGTCCGGTACGACGTGGTATTCCGAGATCTGGGTGTTCAGTAGCAACGGGAACGCCGTGGCTGAGAGCCCAGCAGAGCATCTTTCTTACTAATACTCCGGTCGGGGCACCCTGGGATCAGGAGGCGGTTGCCCGGTGATCACTGCCCTGCGGTACTCGCGCCCCGCAGGGCGGTGATCACGACGTGGATCAAGGCCGTTCGCCGGCGACGGGCCGGGCGGCAGGGGTAGAAAGTTGACGGAAAGGGGAACTGCGGGTGAACACATGCCCGTCGATGTATCTGCCGTGATTCCTGCCGTGGATGAGCGCGTGGCGTGACGTACGGTAGGACGATGACCAGTACCGCAGCCATCAGTTCCGGACTCGCGGCCGGTGATGAGCCAGGCAGCCCGGCGTGCGTGCCGTTGTCGATTTCGGCACCGCTGGGGCGGCCGGAGGCGGAGCAGCTGGCGGGCATGCTGAAGGCGGTAGCCGATCCGACCCGGCTTCAGCTGATCAGCCTGATCAGGGCTGCCCCGTCCGGCGAAGCGTGCGTGTGTGACATGACGGCGCCGCTGGGACTGCGGCAGCCGACTGTCAGTCATCACCTGCGGGTCCTGGTGGAGGCCGGCCTGCTGACCCGGGAGCGCCGCGCTACGTGGATGTGGTACGCGCTGGTGCCCGGAGCGCTGGATAGCCTGCGCGAACTGCTGCGCTGACCGCGTTATCTCCGGCCGGTGAGCTGGTCGGCATCCACGTCGAAGATGTAGCCGCTTCCCCGGACCGTGCGGATCAGCGGCGCTGCGGGCAGCGAGCCGAGCTTGCGGCGGAGCCTGCGAATGTGAGTCTCGAGGGTCTTATTGGCGTCGATGTAGCCGGGGCACCAGACGGTGTCGAGCAGCTCACGGCGGCTCAGTATCCGGCCGGCGTTCTCGACCAGCACGCGGAGCAGCTGGAATTCCTTGGGGGCGAGCCTGATCTCGGTGCTGCCAGTAAAAACCCGGCGGCCGTCCAGGTCGATGCCGACGCCCCTGACCCGCAGCAGCCGAAGGTGGCCGATGGTAGCGGGCTGGATGGTCTCATACGGGCGCCGGCCGGCTCTGGTCATGGTCATGCGACCGCCCTTCCTGTCGATACGCTCATGGCTTCACGCCTTCCGCCTCGACGACGATCCTGAACAGGTCCGGGCGGAAAACGGCAGCGGTTACAGCTACCGGCAGGCCCGAGTCCGGGCCGGTGAAGCTGACGGTCACGGCGATCGCGGGTTCTCCCGGCGCCAGCCGCAGGGTCCTGGCCACGGACGGCGTGGGCAGTTGCACTTCCACGCACAGCGCGGCCAGGCGCGAGCCGGCTCCCAGGCCGGCTGACGGGCCGACGGCCGGCCCGCTGTTCAGGACAGCGTCCAGGGAGAGGGGAGCGAGCGGGGCGGGGTCGGTCCCGGCGCCGGGGCGGTCGGGCAGGTAAATAGTGGACAGGGCCGCGTGGTCGCGGTCAGCGGTCCACAGGCACCGGATGGTGATGGCCTTGTCACCGGGTGCCAGGCCGAGTACCTGGCCGATCTCCTCGGGGATCCGGCGCCGGGTGCTGTACCGGGCGGCGCAGGCGATGGAGGCGCCCATCGGGTCGACGTGCGAGCCGAGCCCGGGCAGCCCGTCCAGCGTGACTAGGTACTCTGCCGGGCTGGCCCGGTAGACCTGCCCGTCGGGCAGGCGGCGCAGGAGGTGCCGTGCCGTCAGCTGATCAATGGCGGCGGCGAGCTCGGCCGCGCTGACGTTGTAGCGGCGGGCCAGCGCCGTGTTGCGGGGCAGCCGCCAGCCCGGCTCGTGGTGCACGAGCATGGCCGCGAGCCGGTCGGCGAGCACCCCGGTACCCGGCCGGGCACGTTCCGGGCCATCCCGCCCGTCGTGCCCGGTCATGATCTTGCGGGCAGTGCTCAGCGGGGTTACCCGACCTTTCCGGTGATGTAGTCGACGGTGGCCTTCTCGGCGGGCTGGCTGAACAGCTCCCGGGTGGAGGCGACCTCGACGAGCTGCCCGGGCTCGCCGGGGCCGCTGACGGTCATGAACGCGGTAACGTCGGACACCCGCTCGGCCTGCTGCATGTTGTGGGTGACGATGACGACGGTGTAGCTCTTCTTGAGCTCGCCGATCAGTCCCTCGATGACCAGGGTGGATAGCGGGTCGAGCGCGGAGCACGGCTCGTCCATGAGCAGGACCTGCGGCTGGACGGCGAGGCTGCGGGCGATGCACAGGCGCTGCTGCTGGCCGCCGGACAGGCTGCCGCCGGGCTTGTCGAGCCGGTCCTTGACCTCCTCCCACAGGCCTGCCTGGTGCAGGGACCGCTCGACGACCTCGTCCACCCTTGCGGCGCGGCGCTGCTGGCGGGGCCCGAATCGCAGCCCGGCGGCGACGTTCTGGGCGATGGACATGGTGGGAAACGGGTTCGGCCGCTGGAAGACCATGCCCACATGGCGGCGGACCTGGACCAGATCCACGTCACGGCCGTAGATATCGGTGCCATCTAGCAGCACGGTGCCCGTCACCGAGGCCCGCGGAATTGTCATGTGCAGGCCGTTCATGCAGCGCAGCAGGGTGGACTTGCCACAACCGGACGGGCCGATGAGCGCGGTCACCTTCCCGGGTTCCATGGTGATGCTGACCCCGGTGAAAGCGTGGCGGCTGCGGTAGCTGGCGGTGAGGCCGGAGACTTCGATCCGGCCGGCGGCAGCGGTGCTGCGCGGAGCCGGGCCCGGACTGGCGGACGGCACCGGGCTAGCGGGGTCTTTCAGGCTCATGGCGGTATCAGCTCCTGGTGAGGTTGAGGCGCCGACCGATGAGCCGGGCGGCGATATAGAGGATCAGCACGATGAGGATCAGGGTGAGGGCGCCGGCCCAGGCGCGTGCCTGCGCGGCCTGGAAGCCGGTGACGGCGTCGCCGAAGATCTGCAGGGACAGGGTGGACATGCGCTGGGTCGGGTTGGCCTGGATGAACAGGCTGTTGCCGAGGGTGGTGAGCAGCAGCGGCGCGGTCTCCCCCATGGCGCGGGCGACCGCGAGCATGACGCCGGTAGTGATACCGGCCCGCGCGGCGGGCAGCACGACCGACACGATGGTCCGGGCGCGGGTGACCCCGAGCGCGGATGATGCCTCGCGCAGCGCGACCGGGACCAGCCGCAGCATCTCGGCGGTGCCGCGGATGACCAGCGGCAGCATGATGATGGCCAGGGCGATCGAGCCGGCCAGGCCGGAGAAGCCGAACCGGGTCACCCACAGCGCGTAGACGAAGGCGCCGGTGACGATGCTGGGCACGCCGACGAGCACGTCGGTGACAAAGCTAGTGGCGGCGGCGAGTCGGCCGCCGTACTCGATGATCGCGATGGCGGCGGCGATGCCGACCGGCACGGAGATGAGGGTCGCGATGCCGACGACGATGAGGCTGCCGATGATGCCGTTGGCGTACCCGCCACCGGCCTGGGCCGGGTTCCCCGGCGGGGTCCGGGTGAAGAACGCCGGGCCCAGGTACTTCAGGCCCTGGGCCGCGACGTAGACGAGCACCCAGGCCAGGACGGCCAGGGTGACGGCCATCACGACGGCGAGCAGCACGGTCATGGCCCGGTCCCGGGCGTGCCGCCGGGACAGGCTGCTATCACCGGCGCCGAGGGGCGCGCGGGGGGTTCGGGGGGTCAGCGGCGGCGCGGTCATCAGGCGATGTCCGCTCGGGTGCGGCGGACCACCAGCTTGCCCGCGACATTGACGACCAGGGCGATGATCAGCAGCCACAGGCCGACCACGAACAGCGACTGGAGGTGGAACGGCTCGGTGGCCTCGGTGAACTCGTTGGCGATGACCGAGGCCATCGTGGCGCCCTGGCCGAAGATGGACGTGGTGATCGACAGCACGCTGTTCCCGATCACCATGGTGACCGCGATGGTCTCGCCGAGCGCCCGGCCCAGGCCGAGGATGGCCGCGCCGGCGATCCCGGACCGGGACCTGGGCAGTACCGCCATGCGCAGCATCTCCCACCGGGTCGACCCGAGCGCCAGCGCTGCCTCCTTCTCGTCGGCGGGGGTGGTGACGAAGACCTCACGGCAGATGGCCGTCACGATTGGCAAGACCATGATCGCCAGGACGACGCCGGCGGTGAAGTAGGACACCCCGAAGAACGGCCCGGCGAAGGCGACGCCGATGCCGGGCACCTTGCCCAGCGTCGAGGTCAGGAAGTCGACGACCGGGTGCAGCGCCGGGACCAGCGCGAAGATGCCCCAGAACCCGTACACCACGGACGGGATCGCGGCGAGCAGGTCGACCGTGGACGACAGCGGCCGGCGCAGCCAGGCCGGGGCGACCTCGGTGATGAACAGGGCGACCGCCACGGCCACCGGCAGGGCGATCGCCATGCCGATCAGGGAGGTGAGCCCGGTGCCGTACATGAACTGCACGATCCCGTAGGGGTTGGGGTGAGCGCTCCCGGCCGTGGCGTCCGACGGCGCCCACCGGTCGGCACCCAGGAAAGTGAAGAACCCGTAGTGGCGCAGCGCCGGCCACGCCGAGGTAACCAGGAACACCGCGGTGCCCGCCAGGACGAGCAGCACGATGCCCGCGGCGGCGAGCATCGCGGCCCGGAAAGCGCGGTCGCTCAGGCGGCGGCCGCCACGCAGGTGCCCCGCGGTGGCGGGCGCGACCGAGACCGGGGCTGGCGCGGTCATCGGGTGCCCCGCTCTCGTGAGCCCGGCACCCGCGGGACGGGCGCGTTCGCGCCCGTCCCGCGAGCGGGCGCCTGCTGGCTAGGCAACAGGCTTCCCGCTGACCGTGATCTTCTTCAGCTGCGCGACCGCGAGCTGCTGCAGAGCCGATCCGAGCGGCGCGTAGTACACGCTGGCGTTCAGGTTCTGGCCCGTGGACAGCACCCAGGAGAAGAAGTTGACCAGCCCGGCGGCGACCGCCTTGCTGGACTGGTGCTCATAGACCAGCGCGTAGCTGGTGCCGACGACCGGGTAGACATCCGGGTTCGAGCCGTCGGTCAGGAAGGTGTTCAGGCTCGGCGGGAACGTGACCCCGTCCACCGCCGGGGTGATCGTCGGGATGCACGGCTCGATGAAGTTGCCCGACTTATTCTCAACCTGCCCGTAGGTAAGGTGCTGGGCGATCGCGAAGTCCGACTCCAGGTAGCCGAGCGCGCCCTTGGTCTCGCTCACGACCGCCGAGACGCCCTCGTTCCCCTTGCCGCCGATCCCGACCGGCCAGGCAACGGTCAGGCCCTCGCTCTGGGCGGGCCCGCCGAGCTTCGACACCCAGGCCGGCGACTCCTTGGTCAGGTAGTCCGTCCAGATGTTCGTGGTGCCGGACCCGTCCGAGCGATGCGCCACCGCGATCGGCAGGCTCGGCAGACTCACGCCCGGGTTGAGTTTCTTGAGCGCCGGGTCGTCCCAGTTGGTGATCTTCCCGGCGTAGATCTCGCCGAGGACGCTGCCCGTGAACTTCAGCCCGGCGCCGATGCCGGGCAGGTTATAGGTGGGAACCACCGCACCCAGCAGCAGCGGGATCTGCAGGACCGGGCCGCCCTTGGCGGCGGAGATCTCGGCCGGGGTCATCCCGGTGTCCCCGTCGCCGAAGTTGACGGTGTTGGCCTGGATCGCCGCGATCCCGCCGCCCGAGCCGATCGATCCGTAGGCGACCGTAATTCCCGCGGCCTTGCTGTAGGCCGACGCCCAGGTCGAGTACAGGGGCGCGGCGAAGGTAGACCCCGCGCCACTGATCGTCTTCGCCCCGCCCGCGATCACGCCGATGATGTTCTTGTAATTCGGAGTCGTGTTCACGCTCGCGGAGCAGAGCTTCGCGTTCGCCGAACCGAAACCGACGGTCGACGCGCCCGTAACCTTGCCGGAACTGGCACTGCTATTGCTGACATTGCTCGTACTGCCACACCCCGCTGCGGCCAGCGCCACGCCGAGCACGCCGGCAGCCACCGCGGAGAACCTTGCTCTCATTGCCCCTCCCGGGCCGGGACCACGCCTGCCGTGGCCTCCTTCGGTTGCGACCGTAGGGACGGGAGGTGGAGCGCCGGGGAGTCCCGCATGAACGCAAAGTTAACATCAGCTTCCATCTATATCCATGGGCATCTATCAAGAGGCGGGGTGAGCGCGCCGTCACCGGTCTCGGCTGTTGATAGTTCGGAGTCGGTGAGACTGTTCCAGCCGGTGTTCGCTCACTGCCGGGGGAGGACGCGCCGCCCGGCGCCGTGCTCGCGAAGCAGGCGCCCACGCGGCTAGGGCGCTCCCATCGTCGCCGCGTGCACCATCGTGAGGGAGTCCGGCGGTACGAGATCCATGCCATCCGGGTCGTTCAGGTAGCCGGGTGCGGCACCGGACACGCCGGTGTGCCCGTACTGCCAGACGATGCGGCGGGTGTGCGGGTCGATCACGATGACCCGGTCGTTGAAGTCGTCGTTGACCAGGATGTCGCCATTGGGCAGCGGCAGGGCCAGTGACGGCTGGTTCAGCCCGCCAAAGCGCCATAGCAGGCGGCCGCGGGCATTGAACTCGACCACCTGCCCGGGGTCGGAGTAGTCGGCGGTGAGGTAGCGGCCGGGGTAGATCTCGTTGGTGTCGGACGGGTAGGCCACGCCCGGCGGGTGAGCGGACCAGGCCACCCGCCCGTTCAGGCCCAATTGATCTGCCCAGTCCCCGTTGATCTCGGTCGTCAGGTACGTGCCGTTGGTCATCGGGAAGGCGCCGTTGGGACTGCCGAACCTGTGCGGCGGATCGTGCAGGCAGACATTGGTGCTCTGGCCGATGATGCGCAGGGGACGGTGGGCCGGCGGCTTGATCAGGAGGATCCGGCAGTTCTTGATGTCGGGAGCCACGATGTCGCCGTTCGGCGCCATCAGGGCGTCATCGGGATTGTGCAGGTGGTTGCGCCCCATCCCGGCCACGCCGGGTGTCCCGTACCTGTAGACGATCTTCCGCGTGGCGACGTCGATGACGCTGATGGCCTGGTCGTCTTCCTGGGTGGCGATGATGTACCGCCCGTCCGGGGAGAAGAACGCGTCGTCGGGAACGAGGAACGTCTGGCCGTGCGCCAGGTCGCCGCGGCGCGGGAAGCTCCATCTGATGCGGCCCTGCGGGTCGACGATCACCAGCCGGTTGTTCAGGTGATCAGCGATCAGCACATCGGCGGGCAGCACCGACGGGTCCGATCCGCGGGCCAGGTGGCCAGGCCCGCGGGGGGGCGCGAGCCACGGAGCGGTGTTCAGGTGACGGGCGCTGGCGGCCGGCCTGTGCAGGAGCGTCACGACCGAGACCGCGGTGGCCGGCCGGACGAGCCGGAGCGTGGTCACCGCGGGGACCAGCAGGTTCCCGTCCTCGCCGCCGACGAGAAAGGCCGTGCCGCCGACGACGGCCGCGGCGGCGTACGCGACGGGCACCGGCAGGTGCCCGGCCGCGCTGGTCGCGCCGTTAGCCGGGTCGTAACGCAGCACGGTCCCGCTGGTGACCAGCGCGGCAGCCGGGGAGCCCGGCGGCCTGGCGGCTGGTGCGCGCTGGCCGCCAGCCAGGTAGATCCGGCCGCCGAGGGTGAATCCGGTCGCCCCGGCCAGCGGATACGGAAGGCGGCCGGCCACGCGTGCCCGGCCGGTGCGCAGGTCGATCTCCTGGATCACCGCGGTGAGGCCGGTCCTGGCCTGCCCGCCGAACACCCAGATCTGGTCGCCGATCGCGGCCACGCCGGGGTAGCGGACAGGAACTGGCAGCGTCGCCACCGCGGCGAAGTGCCGGCCGTCCCTGGTCGCGAGCACGCCGGGCGCATAGCTGGTCCCGTCGTATCCGCCGAGCAGGTACGCGACGTTCCGCACCGTCACGGCGGCCAGGTCAGAACGGGGACGCGGCAGGCTCCCCGTCACCTTCGCCGCGCCGGATCCCGTCATCACCTGCACCGTCGCCGTGCTGGCCTGGGTTCCGCCGCCGAAGACCACGAGCCGCCCGGCGAGCAGCGCGCCACCGGAATCGTGTGCGGCCGCCGCGAGCCGGCCCGCCTGCCAGGTCCGGCCGGTGACTGGGTCAAGCGCCGTCACCGCGGCCGTCGATGCCTGCCCGCGGGTGAGCCCGCCGGCGATCAGCAGGTCCCGGCCGCGCGGAACGACCACTTCGCGTGCGACGGCAGCGGGCAGCTGATAGGCGGCGGGCATGACCTGCAGGATCGCCGGGACAGGGCGGACCGCGGACTTCGGCGGGGCCAGTGCCCTGCCCGGTGTCCGGGCGCCAGCCTGCCCGGCTGCGCAGGCGGCCGCCAGCAGCGCCGCCGACAGGCAGGCGACCAAGAGCAGCGCATGGCTGAGACGAGAACGGGTCCGCACCCGGCAAGTCATGCCCCGCTCAGACCGCCGTTAACACTGAATGGAACTCGATAGAGAAGCCGTGACCTGGGGCAGGACGGCGTAGGACGTATGACTAGTATTACGTATCAGGAGGTGGCGATGCGGCTCAACAGCAAGGGCCAGGTCACGATCCCCGCTGCGCTCCGCGAGCGGCACGGCCTGCATGAGGGTGACGAGGTGGACGTCATCGAGGACGGCAACACCCTGCGCATCATCCAGGTCAAGGCAAGCCCGACCCGCGGGCAGCGGCTCGTGCGCCGGATGCGCGGACGGGCAAGCACGGCAATGAGCACCGACGAGCTCATGGAGCTGCTGCGTGGCGAGTGAGCCGCGAGCCCGCCTGACGCCCGTCACCCCGCGTCCCGTTACGTTCGTGGACTCCAACGTCATCCTCGACATCGTGACCGAGGATCCTGCCTGGGCCGAGTGGTCGGCAGACGCGCTCGCCCAGGCGCGGGACGACGGCCAGTTAGTGATCAACCCGATCGTGTACGCCGAGGTGTCGACCGGCTTCGGCCGGATCGAGGATCTCGATGACGCCGTTCCCGCCGACGACTTCCAGCGCGAGACGCTGCCGTACGAGGCGGGCTTCATAGCCGGCAAGGCATTCCTCGCGTACCGGAGGCGAGGCGGCCAGAAGCGTTCCCCGCTCCCGGACTTCTATATCGGCGCTCACGCAGCCGCACCTACTTCCCGACTCTTACGCTCATCGCTCCCGAACCCGAGCACCCGTCCGGCGTCCACCACGACGAACGCTCAGACCAGCCAGATCAGAGCAGCTGACACCGGCAACGAAGCCTGGGTACCCGCACACCGTCTCGGAGCCGCCGGGAGGCCGGAACGGCGCGCACGGCAGCCCGGTGGCCTGCGCGACCCCGGGCAGCCGGGCGATGCGCCGGGCCAGCGCGGGATCCAGCCCTAGGCCGACAGCAGCCCCCGGGGTCGGCATGGTGAGTGGTGACCGGCGCCGACATCAGCTGGGGAATGGCCGTCCGCACGGCCGACAGCGCACTGTTCCACAACAGCAACGGCCTCCTGTCCACCTCGATGCCGCCCAGCTGGGCCGGCGGCGTGGTCGTGCTGGCGGCCGTCACCGTCGTCACCGCGTCCGCCACCGTGCGAGCCGCCCGTGAGCTCCAGTCAGACGCCCGATGACCAGCGACTGGTTTCAGGCGGTGGATTCAGGGGGCGCGCTGTCGCGGTGGGGCTCAGGGAGAAAGACGTGCGGCTTGTGCTCTGGCGCCAGATGGGTTGTGGAAGTAGTGGCCCTTGTCGAGGTCGTCGATGAGCCCGGGATGGGTCGGGTGCCATCCCAGTAGCTCGCGGGTCAGCGTGCTCGAGGCCGGGCTGTCGATCGCGAGGAAGCCGGCCAGCCACGCGAAGTGCTCGGCTGCGTCCTCGGGAGAGATGGCGACCACGGGAAGGCCGAGGTGCCGCCCGATCACTTCGGCGATGTCGCGGATCGGCACGCCCTCGTCGGCGACCGCGTGCAGCGTCGATCCCGCCAGGGTCTTCTCCATCGCCAGGCGGAAGAGGTACGCGGCATCGAGCCGGTGCACGGCGGGCCAGCGGTTGGACCCGTCGCCGATGTAGCCGGAGACGCCCTTGTCGCGGGCGATGCCGGCCAGGGCCGCCATGAAGCCGTTATCTCCTTCGCCGTGCACCGTCGGGGGGAGCCGCACGACTGACGAGCGAACGCCGCGGGAAGCGAGGGAGAGCACCAGCTCGGCAGTGGCCAGCCGAGTCTGCGGACCGCCGCCCAGAGCGGCCACCGCCGGGCCGGGACCATGCCCGTCCCGTTCGGTCCCCACCCGCCCCGGTGCGAGCCCGAGGGTCCCGGAGGCGATGACGAGCGGCCGGCCAGAACCCGCGAGCGCGTCGCCGAAGGTCTCGACGGCGCGGCGATCCGCATCGGCAGCGCCCTGGAAGTCCCCCGAAAAGGCGATGTCGTGCTTGAACGCGAGGTGGATCACGCCGTCCGACGCGGCAGCTGCATTCCGCAGGCTGCCGAGGTCATCAAGAGTGCCGCGATGCACCTGCGCCCCGGCCGCTGTGAGAGCAGCAGCCGAGGCATCCGAGCGGGCGAGCCCGGTGACCTGATGGCCCGCGCCGATGAGCCCGGGTACGACGGCGGAGCCGATCCAGCCGGACGCGCCGGTGACGAAAACGCGCATGAGTAACCTCCAGGTGGTCGTAAGTCCCCGGCACAGGGCTTGCGCCAGGACGGAATCCATGTCAGTTGCTGTCATCAGCATAGCACTCGATGTCAGCCACTGTCATCCGCTACGATCGGGGTATGAGCCGGTGGGAGCCAGACGCGCGCGGCCGGCTGGAGCAGGCAGCCCTCGCTCTCTACGGCGAGCGCGGGTTCGAGCAGACCACGGTCGCGGAGATCGCCGCGCGTGCAGGATTGACGGAGCGGACGTTCTTCCGGCACTTCGCCGACAAGCGCGAGGTTCTGTTCGCGGGCGCGGGCACACTGCAGGAGTTCCTCGTGAGCACCCTCGCCAGCACTCCTGATTCCGCAGCGCCGATCGACGCGGTCGCCGCGGCCCTCGAGGCCGCCGGCGCCCTGCTCCAGGAGCGCAGCGAATACGCCAGGCAGCGCCAGGCCGTCATCGCCGCGAACGCAGAACTGCAAGAACGCGAGCTGATCAAGCTCGCATCACTCGCCTCGGCGCTCGCCGGCGCGCTGCGCCGCCGCGGCGTCACAGACCCAGCCGCGAGCCTGGCTGCCGAGGCAGGGATCGCTGTCTTCAGGATCGCGTTCGAACGCTGGATCAGCGAGACCAGCCAGGCAGACTTGCCGCAGCTCATCCGAGAGTCGCTCGACGAGCTCAAAGCCGTGACCGCGGGCAAATGATCAACGGCGGCAGGCGGGCGCGCGGCTGCACGCGGGTACCGGCGGCCCGGCTGCCGACAATACGCTGGCGACGATGAGAATGGACGCGAATGACCTCTGAATATCGTGGGTGACGACACCGTCGAGCAAGGCGTCTGAGCACGAGCGGATCGGGGCATTCGGGAGGAGCGCTCATGCGTGTCGGCCCTCGGCTGCGCTCCGCCGCGATGCTCGCGATCTTTGATATCGGCGGGCCGCTTATTACCTACGCGGTGCTGCGCTCCGCCGGGATGGGCACCGTGACCTCGCTTGTCGTGAGCGGCGTATTCCCGGCTATCGGAGTAGCCATCGGCATCATCGCGCACCGGCGGGCCGATGCCATCGGCATCCTTGTCCTGGCCGGGATCGCCGTCGGCACGGTGCTCGGGCTCATCGCCCATAGCGCCAGGCTGGTGCTTGTCGAAGGGTCGGTGCCCACTGGAGTGTTCGGCCTGATATGCCTGGGCTCACTTTGGGGGCGAAGGCCGCTGATGTTCCGCTTCGCCCTAGAGTTCATGGGCCCGGACACCCCGAAGGGCCGCGAGTTCGACGGCTTGTGGCAGTACGAAGGGTTCCGGCGCGCGTTCCGGAACCTCACAGCGGTCTGGGGTCTCGCGTATCTCATGGAGGCCGCAGCGCGGATCGTCATCGTGGAACACACGTCAACCGGCATCGCGCTGGCCGTCTCCAAGGTGATGCCGCTTGCCGTCACGGCCGTTCTGGCGGTGTGGACGGTCGCCTACAGCCTGTATCAGAAGAGGAAAGGCGAGCGCCTCGCCGCCGCGATGGAGAGCAGCGAAGTACCCGGCGCAGACCCAGACGACTAATACGGGTCGCACCGGCCACCAGCGGCCGACGGCGTGGGAAAAGGATTCCTGAGCCAGTGGTGGCCTGCGCCTTTCACTGCCGGCGACTTGGTGTATCCGACGGCGGAGGGCAGGGGCTCCCAGCGCTGGTCAGGGTCACGTTGCCTCAGCAAGGCGGCCGAGTTGTTCCAGCGCTTCCTGCAGCCGGACGTAGGTGGCCGCAGCACCGGGACTGACGGCGGGGAGCTTGCCGATGCCGCGTGCGGCGCGGGCCAGAGTGACCAGTACCTCCGGGATGGCGGCCTCCGGAATGCTGGTCACGTGGGCACCCCGGTAATTAGACAAGATGGCCTGGATTGCCTTAGGCAGCCGGGCCAGGTCGGGCGCGCCGTCAGCGCGAAGATAGGGCAGGTGCCAGGTCTTCGGGTCCGCTGCGCTGCCGACATAGGCAAAGCATCTCGCTGGCAGGCGGTACTTAGGGTGAACCAGGTCCGCCGACCCGCAGGCATCATCCGCGGCGGCGCCATCAGGGGGCGAGGGGAGCAGGCGCAGGTGGCAGCCATCAGGGGCTTGCCGGCGGCGGTAGATCCCGTCGACGCTGAGGTACCACAGATCCGGCGGCGCCTGCGGCTCGTCCAGACGGACGAAGGCTCGGTCCCGGTATCCGCCCGGGATGTGGTCGCACGCGTACAGCATGATGCCGTCGCTCACCGCGATGGAACCGACCCGCTGCTCATCGGCGTAACGATGCGCCTGCGCCAGCGCGAGATCCACCGACCGCTCGTTCCAGGCCAGCGCGCCGGGTCTCTTGACCTCCACGATCAGGAGCTTGATGCCGAGCCGGGTCAGCACCAGGTCCGCATACCCGACCTGGTTGTTCATATCGGCCAAAGGCCAGTCCAAGACCATCGTGAACATGTCCTCGATGATGTTCTCGGCCACCTTCTCGGCGGCTGTCCCGAACCGCCGCTGCTGGGCCAGCCGTTCTTCGCGCCTCGCCTGAAAAGCCGGCCAGGTATCAGCCAGGCGCTCACAGCAGCGCCGGTACGAGGCCAGCGAGACCACGCCTGCGGTTGTCACGCTGCACAGCGTGGCAGGTCCGCGGCCGGCCCGCCACAAGTTCGGGTTGCCAAGTTTACTCATTCCCGTACTACCAGGACAACTCGCCCGGCCGACAGCCGAAGGGGCCACCAGCCCCGCGCAGAACGGCTCAGCGCGCTGGGCCCGGTCCCCTGCAGGCGGCTGCGTCAGGGAACGACCGGTGCCACAGCAGGAAGACCAGCAGCGCCCACTGCTGCTGGTGCCGGTTCGGATGGGAGCCGTCGGTCAGCAGCCGGCCTACCTCACGGCGGTCCAGCAGCGAACCGTCGCAGTCGGCGGCCAGCTCGCGCAGCCAGGCGCCGGGCCCTCCCTCGAGCCAGGCACGGAACGGCACGGGGAACCCGAGCTTAGGCCGGCGCGCCGTCTCTGCCGGAAGCAGCCGGGCGGCCGCCTCGCGCAGCGCCACCTTCGTCTGCCGGCCCGCCACGCGATGACGAAGCGGCAGCGACGCCGCCACGGCGTAGACCTCCGGGTCCAGGAACGGCACGCGCACCTCAAGCGAGTGTGCCATCGCCATCATGTCGGCCTTGGCCAGGATGCTGCTCGGCAGCCACGTCTGGAGCGCGATCTCCTGCATTCGCACCAGGTCAGGCTGCCCCGCCACGGCCGCATAGTACGGCGCCACCAGATCGAAGGATGATCGCGGCTCGGCTCCCGCCGCGACAGCGGGCGCCAGCAGCCGGCGTTTCTGCTGGTCGTCGAACACTGGAGCGTTGCCGAGGAACCGCCGCTCCAGCCGTGTCGTACCGCGCTGGAGGTAGCCCTTGCCCTTGGTCCCGTCCGGCAGATGGTCAGCGAGGCATCGCAGTGCGGGACGCAGAGACGCCGGAACCCCATCGAATGGCCGGAGCGCCTGGGGCTGCCGGAAGATCGGGTAGCCGGCGAACAGCTCGTCAGCCCCCTCGCCGGACAGCACCGCCTTGACCTCCCGCGAGGCGCTGCGGGCGAGGAACCACAGGGCAGGCGCGCTGGGGTCCGCCAGCGGACTCTCCTGCGCCGCGACGATCTGCGGCAGCGCCTCAAGATAGTCGCGTTCGGTGATGACCTCGTCGACATGGTCGGTGCCGAGCCGTGCGGCCAGGTCGCGCGCCGCCGGCACCTCGTCGCCCGCGCCCGCGGCCATCTCGAAGCCGATACTGAACGTCTTCAGCGGGGCCAGCCGTGCCGCGGCCGCCGCGAGCACACTCGAGTCGACCCCGCTCGACAGGTAAGCACCGACCGGCACGTCGGCCATCATGTGCGCGGCCACAGAATCTCGCAGCGCGGCCTCGACGTCGTCGGCGCTCGCCTGCAGGCTCCGGTCGGACCCTGGCGTCAGACACGGCCGCCAGTAGCGGCTCATACGGATCTCGCCACGGCGGATGGTCGCGTGGTGGCCCGGCGGAAGCTTGACCAGGTCGCGCCACGGGGTGGCGGGATCAGGCACGTAGCCGAAGCTCAGGTAGTGCCAGAGCGATGCCGGGTCGAGGTCCAGCCGGCCCACGGCGGCCATCACCGTGCGCGCCTCGGACGCGAACAACACGTGCCGGGGCGTGCGCAGCACGAACAGCGGCTTTATCCCGAACGGGTCGCGAGCGAGAAACAGCTCGTCCGCGTGCCGGTCGTACACGGCCAGCGCGAACATGCCCCGCAGCCGCTCGACGAACGAGTCGCCCCATTGCTCGTAGAGATGCGGGATCAGCTCGGAGTCGCCGTGGCCGCGGATGTCATGACCGCGCGCCGTGAGCTCGCGGCGCAGCTCGGCATGGTTGTAGATCTCGCCGTTGAACACCGACCAAAACCGGCCACGCTCATCGGCCGCCGGCTGCTGGCCACCCCCGAGATCGAGCAGCGCCAGCCGCCGGCAAATCAGCTGCGTGCGATCAAGAGCGATCCCGCCTCCCCCATCGGGACCGCGATGGCGCAGAGTGGCGCCGAGGGCCTCCGCCGACGGGTCCCTGCCGCCCTCGGCGTAGCGCACCCAGCCCGCGATTCCGCACATCACGCACCGCCTTTCGCCCCGCAGCTGACACCTCCCCCCGCCGGGTCACCGGTGACCGCCTCTCTTGGTAAAGAAGCGGGAGTGCCCATGGCCCGCGACCTGCAGCGGCAGACCGCTGGTGGCCGCGGTCCCGAGCGGGGCGTGCCCAAGCCGTTCTGCCGTGGTATGCCGGGCAGGGCACGATGGAAGCCCTGTGGCATTTGGGTGGGAGGGCTTGATGAGGTTCACGCTCAATGGGCAGCGGTTCGAGCTGACGGCTGATGACGTCCGGCGCCGGCTGCGCGATGTCAGTCCTGAGGACGCCCGGCAGTACGAGATGCGGATCGGCTCGCGGCTGTACCCGGTGAAGCAGGTCTTCGAAACGGCCACCGGCATCCCCCGGTCGGAATTTACGACTCAGGCAGCGCGGCGGCACCTGGCCGCCCTCGGGTTCGAGCTCGCCGGTAGCAGCAGCCCGCCCGCGGCCCGGAAGAGGCCACGGCGGGAGCCGCGAGGCAGCGAGCACCCTGAGCCCGGCCCGGCTGCACCGCTGGCGAGCAGTAACGGCTGGCCCGCCGAGGCCCATGTGCAGGGGATGGTCGTCTCGCACCTGGTGCGGGACGGCTGGCGGATCATGCCGGTCACGGACACCGCCAAACGCGAGCGGGGGATCGGCATCGTGGCCGACCGGGCGGGAGAGACCCTCGCTATCGAGGTCAAGGGCTTCCCGGGCCGCAACTACGCCGGCCCTCGCCGAGCCGGAGAACAGAAGCGCGCCCAGCCCGGCACGCTAGCCGCAGGCTGGTACGGGCGGGCAGTGCTAGCGGCGATGCTGGCACGGTCCCGCATGCCGCATGCCCGGCCGGTGATCGCGCTGCCCGATCTCCTCCCGTACCGGAACCTGTTCCAGGAGACCTCGGCGTCGCTCAGGCTCTGCCGCATCGAACTGTGGTGGGTGAGCCAGGATGGCAACGTCGCACCAGCTACGTAGCCGCAGACGCCGATCCGCTTATCCAGCCGGGGCGGTGTCCATTTCCAGGTACCCGATTTAGCGTGCGAGGTGATCGTCCTGCGCGTCGAGCACCGCCGTGACGCCTACCGGCCCCTATAGCCAGGGCAACGCGCGAGCGCCTGCCAGGTTCCAAAGTCGGCCTAGTCCTGTCTGGCCAACATGGGGCTGCGGGGGTGCGCTAGCCTGGCACCGTCCCGGGCAGACGCCCGGGACGGTGCAATAGCAGCGAAGACCGGTGAGAACCCGGCGCTGTCCCGCAACGGTACTGCTCCCGCATCGGGGGCGAGCCCGGACGCCTGCCTTGCATCGGCGAAACCTGTCCTCGGAGGAAGGGCGGTTCGTTTCGGCGCCTTCCTCGGGGGCCGCAGCGGGCGCACTTCGTCCTCCGTGATCCCGATGGAGGATGATCGATGCTCAGCCACTCGTGGCGAATAGCCACAGCACTGACCGCGGCCGCCGCGTCGCTGTCGCTGATCACTGCCTGTGCCAGTTCCGGATCGACGACGGCGGCTGGCAGCATGCCGACGCCCGCCACGACACCCGGGACCAGCGCCGCGCAGTTCCCGGTGACGGTGCACGCGGCCAACGGCAGCGTCACGATCCCGGTCAGGCCGACGGCGATCGTCTCCCTGTCACCGACCGCGACCGAGATGCTCTACGCTATCGGAGCCGGCAGCCAGGTGAAAGCCGTCGACAAGTACTCGAACTACCCGAAGGGCACGCCGCTCACCAGCCTGGACGGCGACCAGGTCAACATCGAGGCGATCGCCTCCTACCAGCCCGACCTGGTCGTCGCCTCCCAGGTCAGCGCGGGGATGGGCAAACAACTGGGCGCCCTGGGCATCCCCGTGCTCAGCGAACCCGCCGCCGCGAACCTGGACCAGGCCTACCAGGAGATCGTGCAGCTGGGGCAGGCGACCGGACACACCACCGCCGCGCACGCCGAAGTCACCAAGATCACGGGGCAGGTCGCCGCGATCGTGAAGAGCATGCCGAAGCCGGCCTCGCCGGTGACCTACTACTACGAACTCGACCAGACCTACTACTCCGAAACCTCGGCGACCTTCATCGGCCAGGTGCTCGGGATGCTCGGCCTGACCAGCATCGCCGACTCGGCCCGGGGCGCCGCGTCCAGCGGCGGCTACCCGCAGCTTTCCGCCGAGTTCATCCTGAAGACGAACCCGGACTACATCTTCCTGGCCGACACGATTTGCTGTCAGCAGTCGCCTGCCACCGTCGCGGCCCGTCCAGGCTGGTCGACGCTCCGCGCGGTGCAAGACGGGCGGGTCATCGCGCTGAACGACGACATCGCCTCCCGCTGGGGGCCGCGGATCGTGAACCTGCTCCAGACCGTCACGCAGGCGCTGCGACGACACCCCGTCCGCGCCGGCTCATGACCGCCCGGCACCTGGCCAACGCCAGTACCGGCGCGCCAGCCGACGCCAGCGCCGGTGTCGGTTCTGTCGCGGAAGCGAGCGGGCCGCCGCCGGCGCGGGTGTCCGCACGGACCCCGATCGTGCTCTGCTCGCTCGCGCTCGCCGGCGCAGCCCTGCTGGGCGTCGCCGTCGGGCCAGTCGCCATCAGCCCGGGCGACCTGCTCGGCACGCTGCTGGCGCACATCCCCTTCCTGCGCTTCCACACCGACGCCTCGCCCGTCGACCAGGCCATCGTCTGGCAGCTTCGGCTGCCCCGCGTGGTGCTGGCCGGCCTCGTCGGAGCGATGCTCGCCGCGGGCGGCGCCTCCTACCAGGGCATCCTGCGCAACTCGCTGGCCGACCCGTACCTGCTCGGCGTCGCCGCCGGCGCGGGACTGGGCGCCACCAGCGTGATCGTGACCGGCGAGCACAGCACGATCATGCTGCCGGCCGCTGCCTTTGCCGGCGCGATGGTCGCGGTCACGCTCACCTACCTGGTCGCGGCGGCCGGCGGCGGCAGAGCCGGCGGGTACGCGATCATCCTCGCCGGGGTCGCCGTCGCCGCGATGCTGACCGCCGTCCAGACCTATTTGCAGCAGCAGCACACCCAGCAGATCCGCGAGATCTACACCTGGATCCTCGGCAGCTTCTCGGTCGCGTCCTGGTCAGATGTCCAGCTGATCTGTCCCTACGTCGCGGTCAGCGCCCTGGTGCTGTTCGCCCATCGGCGCATCCTCGACGTGCTGCGCGTCGGCGGCGACGAGGCCGGAACGCTGGGCATCCACCCTGAGCGCACCAGGCTGGTCATCGTCGCCGCGGCCACGCTGGGCACCGCCGCCGCGGTCTCGGTGAGCGGCCTGATCGGCTTCGTCGGGATCATCGTGCCGCACGCCGTCCGACTGGCCACCAGCGCTAGCTACCGGGTCGTCATGCCGGTCTCGATGATCGGCGGCGCGGCATTCCTGGTGCTGGCCGACGTGGCGGCCCGCACGATCGAGGCACCCGCCGAACTGCCGATCGGGGTGGTGACGGCATTCGTCGGGGCCCCGTTCTTCCTCGTCGTCCTGCGCTCACGCCGCACCAGCCAGGGTGTGCTGTGACCAGCCCGCCGATGGTCGCGCTCGATCAGGTCACCGTCCGCTACGGCGCACGCGTCGCCGTGCGGGAGGTGTGCCATTCGGTGGCGCCCGGCGCATGGGTGGGCGTGGTCGGCGCGAACGGGGCGGGCAAGTCGAGCCTGCTGCGGGCCATCGCGCACCTTGAGCGCCACGACGGCACCGTGCGGGTGAACGGCCAGCTGACCGGGAGGCTGTCCCGCCGGCATCGCGCCCGGCTGGTCGCCTACGTGCCGCAGCAGCCGGAACTGCCCGCCGGCATGTCCGTCATGGAGTACACGCTGCTCGGGCGCACCCCGCACGTCGGCTACTTCGGCGTGGAGTCCCCGCAGGACCGCCAGCACTGCATGGACCTGCTCGGCCGACTCGGCCTCGGGGACATGGCCGACCGCCACCTGCCGACCCTCTCCGGCGGCGAGCTGCAGCGCGTCGTCTTGTCCCGCGCGCTCGCCCAGCAAGCACCCGTGCTGCTGCTGGACGAGCCGACCAGCTCGCTCGATCTCGGCCGCCGCGTCGAGGCCCTCGAACTGGTCGACAGCCTGCGGCGCGAACGCGGATTGACCGTGCTCAGCGCGATGCACGACCTGACGCTGGCGGCCCAGTTCGCGGACCGGCTGGTGCTGCTGTCGGCCGGCGCCGTCGTGGCGGCGGGAGCGCCAGCCAGCGTGCTCAGCGAGACACTGCTGTCACAGTGCTTCGGCGGCCGGATCCGCGTGCTGACCGCCGACGACGGCGGGCTGCTCGTCGTGCCGCAGCGGGCGCGGCATTTGCCACCGCATTCAGGAGGTCGTTAGGTGACCGGTAACGCCGACATGCTCGCCCGCGAGATCGCCCGAATCCGTCCCCTGGACGACGCTGCCGTGCGCGCCGCCCGCGAGCGGCAGGACCGGCTGACCAAGCCCCGCGGATCCCTCGGCCTGCTCGAAGACATCTCGGCGCAGCTGGCCGGGCTCGCCGGGACCTGCCCGCCGCCGCTGCCCGAGCCGGCGGCGATCGCGGTGTTCGCCGCCGATCACGGCGTGCACGCACAGAGCGTGACACCCTGGCCGCAGGAGGTTACGGGACAGATGGTCGCGAACTTCCTCGCTGGGGGCGCGGTCATCAACACGCTCGCCGCACAGTCCGGTGCCACCGTCATGGTGGTCGATGTCGGTGTCGCTACTGGGCTGGACCAGTCGCCGGGACTAGTCAGCCGCAACATCCGGCACGGCACCAGCGACATGACAGCGGGTCCGGCGATGAGCTACGACGAGGCGCTCGCGGCTCTTGCGGTCGGCATCGACGTCGCGCACGAACTGCTCGCCGGCGGTCACCGCTGCCTGCTCACCGGCGACATGGGCATCGCCAACACCACCGCCTCGGCCGCGCTCATCGCCGTCTTCACCGGCACCACGCCGGAACAGGTCACCGGCCGCGGCACCGGCATCGACGACGCGACACTGGCCCGCAAGGTCCAGGTCGTGCGCACCGCCCTGCGACGGCACCACCCCGATCCCGACGACCCGATCGCCACGCTGGCCAAGGTGGGCGGACTCGAGCACGCCGCGCTCACCGGATTCATCCTGTCCGCCGCGGCGGCCCGCGTGCCCGTCGTGCTCGACGGTGTGATCGCCGCGGCCGCCGCGCTGGCCGCCCGCGCGCTCGCCCCGGACAGCGTCGCCGCCATGATCGCCGGGCACCTGTCATGCGAGCCGGGCGCGGCGCACGCGCTGCGCGCGCTCGGGCTCACGCCGCTGGTCGATCTCGGGCTGCGGCTCGGCGAAGGCTCCGGCGCGGCGCTGGCCCTGCCGCTGGTGCACAGCGCCGCGCGGATCCTGCGCGATGTCGCCACCTTCGACGCCGCCGGCGTCGTGGACAAGAACGAGAACCAGGCGCACTGATGCCCGGCCGCGGGTCACTGGAACGGGACGAGATCAACGGGTGCATCGAGAATGGCGGCCCGGTCGGCCGCAGCCGGCGTAGCCAGCGCTACAACAGCGATCCACAGCGCGCTTGCCACGGCCAGGTGGAGGTCTTGCTCGACGGGCGGGGCGCCGGTGGTCGCGACGATTGCGCCGAAGGCCGCCGTTGCGGCGAGCAGCGCCAAGGCCCCGCCAGCGAGCATCCGGTCGGCCAGTTCCGCCGAGGCGGACCGCATGACCCGCAATGCTGCTGCCGTGATCATCACCGCGGCAAGGAGCGCGAAAGACCGGTGCACGTACTGCAGCACCACGAGAGCCGCGGGCCCGGTTCCCCGCCCGCAGACCGGCCAGTCCTGGCAGGCGTTGCTTGCCCCGTCGTGCAGCACGAGCATGCCGGTCACCGACAGGGCGAAGAGCGCGACCGCGGCGGCGAGGCCGAGGCGCCCGGCGGGGGCTGACCTGGCCGACGGGCGGCCCGGGTCCGGGACGGCCGGTGCGCGCCACACTCCCAGGACGGTGACCGTGAGTGCCCCGGCTAGCAGCCATGCGCCGGCCAAGTGCAGCGCCACCGTCCAGCCCGCGTTGTGCGTGAGCACGGTGATCGCACCGAGCACGATCTGCACGCCGATCAGCGCGAGCGCGGCGGCGGCGCTCCGGTACACGAGGCGGTCCTGCCGGGCCCGGTACCAGGCCGCGGCGAAGCTGGCGGCGGCGAAGACGGTCACCACCGCGGCGAGATAGCGGTGCGACTGCTCCAGCAGCGCATGGTAGGAGCCGGACAAGCCGAAGTGCCCGTTACAGAGCGGCCAGCTAGTGCATCCCATTCCCGATTCGGTGACCCGTACCGTGTCGCCAAGGATCACGAGCAGGTAGGCGAGCACCAGGCTGGCCGCAGTCACCGCGCGCAGCCCGGTACCGTACGGCGCCGATCCAGGGCCGGTCGTCAGCTGCGGCTGAGTACGGGAACGCTGCCTCACGCTAGGTGTCCCTTCGTGCGCCGCCGATACACATCAGGCATCCTGCTAAACGTCAAGTGATTCGATTATCGTAGAGCAGTTCATGCGCGCAGCACAGGAAAGTGGCGGCTGAGGGGAAGAAAGGGCGAAGAATCGAGCCTGCGCCGGCCCCAGCGGTCTGGGAAGACACAAGTAGCCGCAGGTCGGGCGGGTTGTTGGGGGCCTGGGTCCCAGAGCAGGCTGCGCACCTGGTTCGATCGGGCTGGGGAGCAACGCCGTTGGGCGCCCCAGAAGGTTCCGGTTCCTGGGCGAGGAGGCTCTTGACATGAGGGTGTGTGTGCCGATCACCGAGGGTGGCCAGGTCGACCCGCGCTGGGGGCGAGCCGACCGCGTCGCGGTCGCCGACGTGGCCGCCGGCGAGATCCACGAGTGGCAGGAGTTCACCGTCGCCTGGGGAACGCTGCACGACCAGGGGACCGAGGGCGCCCATCACGCCCGGGTGGCACGGTTCCTCCTGGACAACCAGGTGAAGGCGATCGCTGTCCACCATGTGGGTCCGGGCATGCAGCGCATGCTCGGCTCGATGGCGATTCGGGTCGTCGACGGTCTTGGCGGAGACGCCCGCAGCGCGGCGCGCGGCGCGGGCGGCGGATGACCCCGGCGGGTGATAGGAAGTCGGGCATCTCCCCTCATGCCCTCACCAGGGCACGGTGACCTACTCGACGGACGCTCTCGGCGCCGTCTCGTTCGAGGTCCGCCGGGCGAGCTCGGCACCGAACGCCGCCGGGCCGACGGCCCCCGCCTTCCCTCCAAGCTCTCGTGGCCCGAAGGCAGCCTGGGCGACGACGACCGCACCCTTTGCCTCAAGCGCCTGGCACATCGCTGGCAGCGCACCTTTCGGCGCGACGGCGAAGGTGCAGAACACCACGACGGGCCTGCCGCCGAGCCGGGGCAGGCCGGCCAGCCAGGTCCGCATCGCCTTGGCCGGACGGACTCCTGTGACCACGAAGCCCTCGACCCAGCTGCCGACCACCAAGAGGTCGGCAGCGGCAAGCTCGGCGAGACCGACCTTGGTGATCGGAAGCACCCGGACCTGGTCTCCTCGTGCCGAGAAGCCGCCCGCGATCGCCTCGGCGGCCCGTGCGGTCCTGCCGCCGCCACTCTCGTAACAGACGAGCACGCGCCGTTGTCCGTCCGACCGCACATCGCCCAGGCGGACCGGTCGTGCCGGGCGGAAATCGAGCACCGCGTCCGCGGCGCGCCTGCCCTGGGCCATGGCCTCGACCACGGTGGCCGGCCCGATCAGCGCGTCGCCGATGACCCACAGACGCTCGGTGACCGGGAAAGCGGCGCTCCAGAGCCCAGTCTCGCGCCTGAGGGCCATCGTGCCGACCGGGTTGTGGCCAGCGAAGGCCGAAGCTGTGCAACTGAGGATGCCGCTCGCGCTCCAGCTCCGGTCGGCCACGCCGGCGACCTCCCGGCGCACGGGCGTGCCCGGAAGGGAGCCGGCGAATGCCGGGTCAGCCCGGTAGCCCATCGCCATGATGACGAGGTCGACGCTGAGGATCTCGGGATCTCCGGTGACAACCGCGGGGCGGCGGTCGGCCCGGGCCTGGGTCGTGCGGGCAAGCTCGGCGTGAGTGACCCGCCCGGCCTCCCCGCGCAGTGCCGTCAGGGTGCGCAGGAAGCGGACCTCGACCCCCTCGTTGCGCGCCTCATCGAGCTCGTCGGGACGGGTGAGGGCGAAGCGCTCGTCGAGCCAGTCGACGCACGTGGCGGCGAGCCCGAGGCGTCGTGCCGTTCGGGCCACGTCCATCGCGGTGTTGCCGGCACCGAGCAC
>DATKRH010000053.1:0-7479 GCA_035532295.1 Streptosporangiaceae bacterium | reverse complement strand
GAACCGGAGAAGCGCGAGGAAATACCCTTGGCTGCGCTCCGCGAAGCGGCAGTGAATGCTCTGGTACATAGGGACTACACCATCCCAGGTCCGATCCGGATCTTCGTTCTGAATGACCGAGTCGAGGTGCGGTCGCCGGGTCGCCCGCCTAACCACATTGATGCCGATGCCATGCGAGCGGGCGTGCACGTTCCGCGCAATCCGCACATCTACTCCCGCGTCGCGGAAGCCCAGCTCGGAACGCGCGCTGGTACCGGCATCCGCCGGATCGCCCGCCTCCTTCGCGAGCATTCTGGACAGAGCCTCGGCATCGGGATCAGTGATGCTGAGGTCACCCTGCTGCTTCCGAGAGGAACTCCGTCGGCTGCGGACTGAGCGCGCGCCCCTCGCTGGTCGCCTGGTGACCGTGCGCAGCCGATGCTGTGCCAGGCTAGGTGCGTGCTTGTTGCCATTGCGGCTTGCGTGCTGGCCGCTCTCGCGTGGGCTTATCTGCTGGCCTGCCACGGCGGATTCTGGCGCACCAGCCAGCGGCTGCCCGCGACGCCGCCGGCCGACCCGGTGAGCTGGCCCGCGGTCACGGCCGTCGTGCCGGCCCGGGACGAGGCCAGCGCCCTGCCCGGCAGCCTGCCGACGCTGCTCAGCCAGGACTACCCGGGCAGGCTCGCCGTCACGCTGGTGGACGACGAGAGCACCGACGGCACGGCGGCCGTGGCGGCGGCCCTGGGCCGGGCGGCCGGCTGGCAGGTCGGCGGCGAGCCCGTAGCGGGGCGGTTGCTGCGGATCGTGGCCGGCAGCCCGCCGCCGGGCGGCTGGGCCGGCAAAGTCTGGGCCATGTCCCAGGGCCTGGCGGCTGCCGACGACGCCGAGTACGTCCTGTTCACCGACGCCGACATCGCCTACGGGCCCGGTGCGGTCACCGACCTGGTCCGCGCCGCGGCCGGGGGCCAGCGGGCGCTGGTGTCCCAGATGGCCCTGCTGCGCGCCGAGACGGGATGGGAGAGGGTGCTGGTGCCTGCTTTCGTGTACTTCTTCGCCCAGCTCTACCCGTTCCGGCGGGTCAACCGGCCCGGTGGCCGCACCGCAGCGGCCGCGGGCGGGTGCATGCTGGTCAACCGCGCGGTGCTCACCGCGGCGGGCGGCCTGGCCGCGATCGGCGGCGCCCGGATCGACGACGTGGCGCTCGGCCGCCTGCTCAAGCGCGGGGCGGGGGCCAACTGCTGGCTGGGCCTGACGACGAGCGTTACCAGCACGCGTCCCTACGACCACCTGGCCGACCTGTGGGACATGATCGCGCGCAGCGCGTATACCCAGCTGCGGTACTCGCCGGCCGCGCTGGCCGGCACCGTCGCCGGCCTGCTGTGGCTGTACCTGCTGCCGCCCGTCGCCGGCCTCGCGGGGCTGATCTCGATGATCCTCGGCGGCGGGGCCGCCGCCGCCTGGCTGGCCGCGGCCGGCCTGGCCGGCTGGGCCATGATGTCCGTCAGTTATCTGCCCATGCTCCGGCTGTACCGGTTGTCACCACTGCGCGGCCTGGCCTTGCCGCTGATCGCGCTCATGTACGCGGCCATGACGGCGGACTCGGCCCGCCGCCACCACGCGGGCCGCGGCGGCGAGTGGAAGGGCCGCACTATCCAGGCAGCCACCGGGACAGCCGACGGCGGGACGCCCGACGGCGCGACGGCCGCAGCCGGCGGCGGGACAGTCGGCGGGAGGGCTACCTAGCCCGCTCGCGTCTCCTCGGCCGGCGCGAACACTACCAGGGCCGCGAGGTCCTCGGTAATGTCGACAAAGCGATGGACTTCCCCGGCCGGGACATACACGACCGCGCCCGGGCCAACCGGCAGGCTGCCGGAGTGATCGCCGTCCGGGCTGGCCACGAGGGTCGCCCGGCCCGCCATGATCACGTAGATCTCATCCTCGGTGTGCGGATCCTGGCTGTCGACCCAGCATTGCTGATGAGCCGCATGGCCACAGTGTTCCAGCAACAGACCGCTCCAGCGCGAACCCGCCCGGCCTGCCTACAGTCTCAGGTCGCTCATGATTCGTTCCGAGTCTGGGGCTAGAGTCGGACCGAGGCGGCGAAGGACTTGGTCCGCAGGCCGCGGCCACCGTGCCAGATCTCGAAGCCCGCCTCGATGTTCAGCAGCCACCACCGGCGGCTCACCAGGCCCATCTTCTCCACTCGCCTGATGATCGGCAGCAGCGACAGGTGATGCACGTGGCTGGTCGGGTGAACCGCGCGGATCTGGATGTAGTTCCAGTGCGCGCCGCCATGTGAGGTCACCCAGTGCGTCACGTACCACCGCCGGCGACCGATGCGGATGACCCGGGAGGCCACCGCGGGGCAGTTGCGGGAATTCAGCCAGACCATCAGCTCGGCGCCCCTGGCCTGGCCCTGGTAGGCGGCACGCTGCCGGCCGAACCAGATGTCAAAGGCGGCGTTCCACTGGCCGCGGGCCTTCCCTGCGGTATACCAGGTCGCCGTCGCCCGGCGCACCAACCTGACCGGCGCGGGCAGCCGGGAGCCAGCCGTGCACAGCCCCCAGCTGCAGCCGTAGAGCATGAACGGGAAGGCCATGACCCGCGATGAGTAGCTGTTGGCGGCTGATCTGGTCACGGTGAAGTTGGGCCGCTGGTCCCGGATGCTGATGCACTCGGGCCGCCCGCCGTAGTTGTCATTACGCACCACGTAGTGGCCGCCATGGGGCGCGGTCACGGCCGTGTAGCCACGCTGCTGGCAGATCCTGGTTAACCGCCCCGCCGCGCTGGCCGCGCTGGCCGGGCTGGCCAGCGCGGCCAGGCACGCGATCACCACGAGCACGAGCAGCGGCGAAGCATGGCGGCTCAGCATTCCGGTAGTCCTTCGGTCGTCGCGGCCTCCATGACCGGGCCGACCGGAGGCTGGACTCATGATGGGCAGCGGCAGCCGCCCGGTCCCGGACCGCGCAAAACCGGAGTGTCCGGGTCCGGACACCCAGATGCGGACGTCCAGACGCGGGCCCGCGCTCCGGCTCTATGGCTCGAACGCCTCCGGCTCTATGACTCGAACGCCTCCGGCGGGGGGCAGGCGCACATCAGGTTCCGGTCGCCATAGGCCTGGTCGATCCGCCGGACGGGGGGCCAGTACTTCGACCGCCGGTCGGCGCCCAGCGGGTAGGCCGCGTGCTGCCGGTCGTAGGCGTGCTTCCAGTCGTCGCTGATGAGCATGCTCGCCGTGTGCGGGGCGTTCTTGAGCGGGTTGTCCTGCCGGTCGTAGTTGCCGGAGCCGACCCGGTCGATCTCCTGCCGGATGGCGATCATGGCGTCGCAGAACCTGTCCAGCTCGGTCAGGTCCTCGCTCTCCGTCGGCTCGACCATGAGCGTGCCCGACACCGGGAACGACATGGTCGGCGCGTGGAACCCGTAGTCGATCAGGCGCTTAGCGACGTCCTCGGCGGTCACGCCGGTCTGCGCGGAGATGGGGCGCAGGTCCAGGATGCACTCGTGCGCGACCAGCCCGCCGCGCCCGGTGTAAAGCACCGGGAAGTACGGGTCCAGCCGCCGGGCCACGTAGTTGGCGGCCAGGATCGCGACCTGGGTGGCCTCGCGCAGCCCGGCGGCACCCATCATCGCGATGTAGGCCCAGGAGATGGGCAGGATCCCGGCCGATCCGTACGGCGCCGCGGCGACCGGCCCCGACTCGCCCGACTCGCTCGGGTGGCCGGGCAGGAACGGGTGGCCGGGCAGGAACGGGGCCAGGTGGCCGCGCACCGCGACCGGGCCGACGCCGGGCCCACCGCCGCCGTGCGGGATGCAGAACGTCTTATGCAGGTTCAGGTGCGACACGTCACCGAAGTCGCCCAGCCGGGCCAGCCCGACGAGCGCGTTCAGGTTCGCGCCATCGACGTAGACCTGGCCGCCGGCCGCGTGGACCTCGTCCCGGACCTGGCCGACGGTCTCCTCGAACACGCCGTTGGTGGACGGGTAGGTCAGCATGATCGCGGCGATGGCGCCCCCGTGCGCGGCCAGCTTGGCGCGCAGGTCACTCAGGTCAATGACGCCGTCGCCGCCGCACTTGACCACGACGACCCGCAGGCCGGCCAGCACCGCGCTCGCCGCGTTCGTGCCGTGCGCGGACTCCGGGATCAGGCAGACCGTCCGCTCCGGCTGCCCGTGGGAGCGGTGGTAACCGCGGATCGCCAGGAGCCCGGCTAGCTCGCCCTGCGACCCGGCGTTCGGCTGCAGGGACACCACCTCGTAGCCGGTGATCTCGGCGAGCATGCGCTCGAGGCCGGTGATGAGCTCCAGGTACCCGGCCGCCTGCTCGGGCGGGGCGAAGGGATGCAGCCCGGCGAACTCCGGCCAGGTGATGGCCTCCATCTCGGCGGCGGCGTTCAGCTTCATGGTGCACGAGCCCAGCGGGATCATCGACCGGTCCAGCGCGATGTCCAGGTCGGACAGCCGCCGCAGGTAGCGCAGCATGGCCGTCTCGCTGCGATGCGCGCTGAACACCGGATGGGTAAGAAACGGGCTCGTCCGCGCCAGGCCCGCAAGCAGCGCTGCCGACCCCGAGGCTGCCGACCCCGAGGCTGCCGACCCCGAGGCTGCCGGCTCCCCGGCGGACTCCGCCGGCTCGACGGGCAGCTCCACGTCGCGGCCGGCCAGGGCGCTCAGCACCTCGCGCAGCTGCTGCGGGGTGGTGGTCTCGTCACAGGCGATCTGCAGCGTGTCGGGCCCGGACACGTGCAGGTTGTACCCGGCGGCCCGGGCCCGGCCGGCCAGTTCGGCCGCCTGCCCGGGCGCGACCAGAGCGACGGTGTCGAATACCGGCGCCGGGTCCGTTATGAATCCAAGGTCTTTTAGCCCCGCGGACAGGGTCATGGCCCGGCTGTGAACGCGCCGTGCGATCTCGGTCAGGCCCTCGGGGCCGTGGTACACCGCGTACATCCCGGCGATCACCGCGAGCAGGACCTGGGCGGTGCAGATGTTGCTGGTCGCCTTCTCCCGGCGGATGTGCTGCTCGCGGGCCTGCAGCGCGAGCCGGTAGGCGGGCTGGCCGTCGACGTCCACAGAGACTCCGACCAGGCGGCCGGGGAGCTGGCGCTTGAGGTCGTCGCGGACGCAGATGTAGCCGGCGTGCGGGCCGCCGTAGCCCATCGGCACGCCGAACCGCTGCGTCGTGCCCACCGCGATGTCGGCGCCCAGCTCCCCGGGCGGGGTAAGCAGGGTCAGCGCCAGCAGGTCGGCCGCGATGGCCACCTGCGCGCCGCGCTCGTGCGCCGCCTCGATGGCGGGCCGGGGGTCGGTGATGGCCCCGCTGGCCGCCGGGTACTGGAGCAGGACGCCGAACAGCTCGCCGTCGGGCTGCGCGGCGATCAGCGCGGGGGTCACCGGCGCCACGACCAGCTCGACCCCCAGCGGCTCGGCCCGCGTCGCCAGCACCGCCAGGGTCTGGGGCAGGCAGCCGGCGTCGGCCAGGAACACCGCGCCCCGCCCCGTCACGCGCCGGGCCAGGGTCATCGCCTCAGCCGCCGCGGTGGCCTCGTCCAGCATGGACGCCCCGGCCACCGGCAGCGCGGTCAGGTCCGCCACCATGGTCTGGAAGTTCAGCAGCGCCTCCAGCCGGCCCTGCGAGATCTCCGGCTGATAGGGCGTGTAGGCCGTGTACCAGGCCGGGCTCTCCAGCACGTTGCGGCGGATCACCGGCGGGGTCACGGTGTCGTAGTAGCCCAGGCCGATCATCGAGGTGAGCACCTCGTTGCGCCCGGCCAGCCGGCGCAGCTGCGCCAGCGCCTGCTCCTCCGAGAGCGGCGGGGGCAGGCTGAGCGCGCGGTCGGCCGCGATCTGGGCAGGCAGGGCGGCGGCGGTGAGCTCATCCAGCGAGCCGTAGCCGACGGCGTCGAGCATGCGCTGGCGCTGCTGCGCGGTCGGCCCTATATGACGATCTGCGAAGTTCATCGGGAGCCTCTCCGGGGCGGGCACCCCCTGCGGGGTGCCGCTGTACGGTGACCAACTCCCCCTCTGTCACCTACGGGCGCGGGCGTCGGCGACCGCGCAGGCTCCAGAGATGCCCACGCCGACCGGTCCTGGGTGCCTGAGAGGTTCCGGGGAGGTTGCCCCTTCGGCGCTCCGCGCTGGCTGCGCGCAGACTCTCCCGGACGGCGTGCTGAGCTGCCCCTAGCCTACCCGAGCTACACATCGTCCCAGCGGAACACCCGCAGGGAGATCAGGGTGAGCGCCGCGGCCATCGTCTGGTAGGCGATGGAATAGTGCACGACCAGGGTGGTCCCCTGCTGCTGGACCGCGGCGTCGTAGCTGCCCTTGCGCACGTTGTCGAGCGGCGGCCAGACTGGCCGAGCGGGTCACAGTCAGCACCTTGCCGAGCTGGCCGGGCACGGCGGCCTCGGCCTGGTCGAGCAGCCGGACGTGGCCGACCTCCAGCACGGTCACCATGGCACGCTGGAACTCTTGTAGATCGAGCCGAACAGCACCAGGAACAGCACCGGGATCAAGATCGTGAACACGGGGCCCGTCTCCGCCTCGTCCATGTGGTGGGTGGTCAGGACCACGGTGCGGCCGTCGGCGTTGATCTACCGTTCTACGTGCGGAACTCCAGTGACCGGACCGGCGCCGGCCTGAGCCATGGCCCGCCAGGAGGAAGACTGCCGCGCCCTGTGCAACCGGCTCGGCTGGCCGGTAGCGCGCGTCTACCGGACAACGATGTGTCGGCTTACTCCGGGAAGCCGCGCCCGCAGCGGGCCAGCTCCGCACCGACATCGACGCCGGGCTGACCGACGCCGGGGCGTGCTGGCACGTGGACCCGATCACCCGCTCGCCACGCGAGCTGGAGGAAGTCATCGACCTGCACGACAAGCGCGGCATCCAGTCTCGCCACCGTCACCGGCGAGATGGACCTGTCCACCCCGACCGGGCGGATGCTGGCCCGGATGCTCGGCGCCGCCACCCGGCACGAGGCCCAGCACAAGGCCGAACGGCAGCGCCGCGCCGGCCTCCAGAAGGCCAGGGCCGGGCAGCCGCAGCCCTCCCACGATTGCGCCGCCACAACCACAGCTGACATTAGTGACGTTTAACTCATCTGTGCCTGTTATTTACCCTCGGCCTGGACAGATCCCCTGACCGGCCAGAATCGGGGACATGACATCATCTTCCGTCCCGCCACCAGAGAAGGCCCTCAAGGCCCTTCAAGGTCTGTAGCAGCCGTCATGGGCGAGGCTGCCCGCGCTAGGATCAGCTCATGGCCGACCGGACGATCACCCTGACCGCGAGCCTCACGCCCGAAGAGGGCGGCTACGTGGCGCGATGCCTGGAAATCGGCGTCACCACCGAAGGCGACACGCTGGACGAAGCGCTTGCCATGCTCCGTGAGGCCGTCGCGCTGTACCTGGAGGACGAGCCGCTTCCCGAGCCGATCGCGCACCCTGTCGTGACCTCTTTCGACATCACGCTGACCGCTGCATGAGTCCCCGCGTTCAGCGGCTT
>DATKRH010000052.1:0-9253 GCA_035532295.1 Streptosporangiaceae bacterium | reverse complement strand
CATGTACATGCGGGAGATCAAACGCCTGGGCGTCGACACCAGCAACGGCAGCACCTTCGGCCCCGGCGAGGCCATCGGTCTAGGCCTCACCATGGCCGCAAGCTTCGGCGCCGGCGCCGGTGCCGCAGAAGCCCCAGAAGCAGTAAGCAGCGGGGGTGAGCTGGCGACTGTCGGCGATTTCAGGGACACTGCGTCCGCGTTCACCCATTACGCTAAGCACGTCCAGGGAGTCATTTTGAGGAACGGCTCGGCGACGGTGAAGGCCGGCGGCGCGGACATGCCCGAGTTCGGCAGCTTCAGTGAGTATCGCGCGGCTGCTAGGCAGTTCATGGGCGGGGGCACGCCCAGCGGCGTGATGGAGGGGATCAGAAGCAATGGGGATCTGCTCCGATTTGATCCGTCGTCTGGGTACTTCGGGATCCAATCTGGAGGGGGCGTGATCCGAACGTTCTTCCGCCCAGACGATGGCATCGGCTACTTCTTCCAGCAGTTCTCATGACGACGGCAGGCTTTGCGGCCGCGTTCGGAGATGCTGTCGCGCAACGGCGAGGACGCGGTCCTTACACGCCGACGGGAATCATCGGTGCTTGGGAGCAGCTTGTTGAGATGGTTGAGGCCGGGTACGACGACAACGTCTACGAATACGACAACGACCTCGCGATCCGTGATCTGCTCGAAGAGCTTCTCCAGCTCCCGGCGCTGGCGGAGTTCCCTGAGCTCGGTTGGTTCAGGGAGAGCGTTGCCGCCCTGGATGACCGAATGAGGAGCGGACTGTCAGCTGAGCCCGTCCGGCTCCCTGGCCGCCGATGGTGGAGGTCGCACTTGCCGGTGAAGGCTGGGGCCGAGCTGGCGGACGACCTCAAGCGCACTTACGGCTACCAGGTGCCGGAGGTCATCTGAATCCTGGCTGCAATCACATGCCAGTTCGACGATAAGCGCTGGCGCGCTGCACTTGCGCGGGCTGGCGCAGTCGGCGGCGTGACCGCGCAGGGTGCTGGCCGGGCTGCGCGCCTCTCCCGGCGAGCGGGCGTCTCCGTGCCGCGCTGACCCACTCTGTCCGGCGTGCTCGTTCCCGCTGTCTAGCCAGTTCCTCCCCCTGATCGCCTGGCTCGCTTCTTCCGTCGTCCGTTTTGTCCGCTTCCTAAGCCTCGCTCTCGGCACCCTGCTCGGCAGCGAGGCGGCAGCGCTGCTGGGCGCGCCGGTGGTCAGCTACGGAAAGGGCGCGGTGGTGGGGATCGCTGGCGAGCAGGAGCACGGCAACGCTGCCCTGACTTCGGTATTCGGCGATGCGCTGCGCGAGGCGGTCGGTGGCGGCACCGCGTGGATCACGTCGGCGACGAAGGTCCCCTGGAGGCCCGCACGCTGGCGCGGCTGGCCGGTCAGTACGCCGGCCGGGGGGTGATCGGGTTCGGGCTCAGCGGTGTGTGGTGACCTCACCGACGTCGCGCAGTGCTGGGGGGTCGTGACGCGGGCGCACGAACGCTTCGGCCGGCTGGACGTCCTCGTCAATAGCGCCGGCGGGACGGTGCGCGGACCGGCGCTGGCGGTGAGCGAAGCCGACTGGGACGCCGTGCAGGAGCTCAATCTGAAGTCGGTGTTCTTCACCTGCCAGGCGGCGGCCAGGGTGATGGCGGCCCAGCCGGGCGGTGGCGCGATCGTGAACGTGGCCTCGCTCAACAGCGCGGTGGGGAACGCGTGGGCGCCGCAGATCCGCCAGATGCGCGACGTTCTCACCCAGTACGCCGCTGCGGGACGAACCGTGATCCTGTCCAGCCATATGCTGGCCGAGGTCGAGCGAGCGACTGGGTGGTCGACTCGGCGCTTTTCGCCGCCGCCCTTATCGTCGGCGGCATGGCCCAGGCCTTCCTGTGGGGCCGCTTCGGCCCCGTCGTGACCACCCTTGACCTGGTCGCCGGCTCAGCGGCGTGCCTCGCGCTGTGGGCCCGGCGCTCGAGCCCGGCGGCCGTGGCCGTGGCCGTGGCCGCCGCGGCCGGGGTGTTCTCCCCGCTCGACCAGGGCGCCGCGCTGGTCGCCATCTTCAACACCGCGATGCGCGGGCGAGGCCGCGTGCTGGTCGCGGTGGCACTGCTGGCCGTCACCGGCAGCGCCGTTTTCCCGCTGCTGTACCCGGCCGCGGTGCCCGAGCTGGGCCAGCAGCTTCCCGGCTTCATGGTGACGGCGATCGCCCTGGGCTGGGGACTCGTCGTGCGGGTCCGGCGGGAGACGGTCCTCTCGCTCCGGGCCCGGGCCGAGCGGCTCGACGAGGAGCGGCAGCGCAGCACCGAGCTGGCCCGCGAGGCCGAACGACGCCGCATCGCCCGCGAGATGCACGACTTCCTAGCCGACCGGCTGTCACTGCTCAGCATCCACGCCGGGGCACTCGAGTTCCGGCCGGACGCCCCGGCCGGGGAGATCGCTGCGACCGCTGCGGTGATCCGGACAGCGGCCACCGCGGCGCTCACCGAGCTACGCGAGGTCCTCACCGTGCTCCGCGAGGACGCCGCGGGAACCGCGCCGCCGCTGCCGGCGCTAGCCCAGCTTCCCGCGCTCTTCGAGGAGTCCCGCGCGGCGGAGATGAGGCTTCAGGCGCATATCGATGTCCCGGAGGCCGGGTTCCTGCCCGAGACGCTCGGACGCACCGCCTACCGCGTTGTCCAGAAGGGCCTGACCAACGCGCGGAAGCACTCGCCCGGCGCGGCCGTCGACGTCACCGTCTCGGGCCACGGCCCGCGCAGCCTGACGGTCGAGGTCGTCAGCCATTCGCCGGGCGCCGCCGCGACCGCAGCCAGTCGGCAAGATCAGCCCCTCCATCGACGTCGTCGTCAAGCTCGCCGAAGCCTTCGGCGTCTCCGCCGACTACCTGCTCATCGACGGCGCCGCCCGGCGCCCCCTCCACGCCCCCGCCGACCTGCTCGGCGAACGGCTCGCCCAGCTCGCCCAGCTCGACCAGCTCACCGCGGAAGACCGGGCCGCCCTCATCCACATCCTCGACCACATGCTCGCCAACAACCGGGCGCGGGCCGTGCTGACCGGGCTGGCCAGCTGACCCCGCGCCACGCAGGCACGTCACGCCGCGGCGTCACGCAAGCCAGGACCGGAACAGCGAGCACCACCCCGCCGGCCACCCGGTCCAGGCGGCGCCAGCACGCGGGCCACCCCAGCAGCCGCTAAGCATCTGTATCTGTCCGGCCCGCACCGGGGTGTGTGGAACCTGGCCGCAGTCGCGGCGTCCGATGAGGTGATCGTCACCGAGTCGCTGATCGACGCGCTGACGTTCTGGTGCGCGGGGTTCCGGCACGTGACCGCCTGCTACGGGGCGGGCGGGTTCACCCCTGATCACGAGCGGGCCTTCGAGCGGCTTGGCGTCCGGCGGGTGCTGATCGCGTTCGACCGCGACGACGCCGGGGACAAGGCCGCCAAGGCGCTCGCCGGCGAGCTGGCCGCGAAGGGCATCGAGTGCTTCCGGGTCGAGTTCCCGGCCGGGGCTGATGCCAACGATGTCGCGGTCGGGTCGAAGAGCCCGGCGGAGGCGCTGGGCCGGGCGATCCGCTCGGCTTCCTGGATGGGCACCGGCCCCGGCCCGGCCCGCCGCGGGAACGCCCCGCTCCCGGAACCGGCCGCCCCTGAGCCCCGGCCGGAGCCGGCTCTTGTCTCAGCCGCCGTCCCCGCCCCGGCCGGGCCGCCGGTGGACCCGGCCGGGGCGGGGACGCCCGCCCCCGCCGCGGCGGGGGCCGATGAGCCGGCGGTGAGCGGCGGGGAGGCGTCGTGGCGGTTCGGGGAGCGGGCCTGGCGGGTCCGGGGCCTGGACAGGGCGGCGTCGTTCGAGTCGCTGCGGGTCAACGTCATGGTGCCGGCGCCGGATGGCCGCGGGGAGCCGCGGTTCCACGTCGACACGGTGGACCTTTACTCCGCCAGGGCGCGGGCCGGGTTCGTCGCGGCGGCGGCCGCCGAGCTGGCCGCCGGGCCGGAGGTGATCAAGCGGGATCTGGGCAGGGTGCTGCTGGGCTGCGAGCGGCTGGCCGACCAGGCCGTGACCGCCGCCCAGGCCCCGCAGCAGGGGCCGCCGCCGATGACGCCTGAGCGGCGGGAGCGGGCTCTGGCGCTGCTGCGCGACCCGGGCCTGGCGGAGCGGATCACCGCGGATTTCGCCCGGGCGGGGATGGCAGGGGAGGCCGCGAACTGCCTGGTCGGGTATCTCGCGGCGGTCAGCCGGAAGCTGCCGAGGCCGCTGGCGGTGATCGTTCAGTCCACCAGCGCGGCCGGGAAGAGCGCGCTGATGGACGCGGTGCTGGGGTTCGTGCCGGGCGAGGACCGGGTGCGGTTCTCGGCGATGACCGGCCAGAGCCTGTTCTACATGGGTGAGGCGGACCTGGCCCACAAGGTCCTGGCGGTCGCGGAGGAGGAGGGCGCCGAACGGGCGTCGTATGCCCTGAAGCTGCTGCAGTCCGACGGCGAGCTGTCGATCGCCTCGACCGGGAAGGACCCCGCGACGGGGCGGCTGGTGACGCATACCTATACGGTGACCGGGCCGGCGGCGATCTTCCTGACCACCACCGCGACCGACGTCGACGAGGAGCTGCTCAACCGGTGCCTGGTCCTGACGGTCGATGAGGGCCGGGAGCAGACCCGCGCGATCCACGACCGGCAGCGGGCCGCGCAGACCCTGGACGGGCTGCTCGCCGGGGCCGAGGCGGAGAGCGTCCGCCGGCTGCACCAGGACGCCCAGCGGCTGATCGAGCCGCTGGCCGTGGTCAACCCGGACGCGAGGTCGCTGAGGTTCGCCGACGGCACGGTCCGCGCCAGGCGCGACCACATGAAGTACCTGACCCTGATCGCGGCGGTCACCCTGCTGCACCAGCACCAGCGGCCGGTGAAGACGGCCAGCCGCGGCGAGGCGGTGATCCGCTACGTCGAGACCACCCCGGCCGATATCGCCCTGGCCGACAAGCTGGCCGCCCGGATACTGGCCCACTCCCTCGATGAGCTGCCGCCGGGCACCCGCCGGCTGCTGGACGCGATCGCCGGCTACGTCGCGGCCAGGTCCCGGGCGGAGGGCACCGACCCGGGGCTGATCCGTTTCACCCGCCGGCAGCTGCGGGAGGCGCTGCCGCTCGGCGACAGCCAGCTGAAGGTCCACCTGGCCCGCCTCGCCGACTACGAGCTGGTGATCGCCCGCCGGACGGGTTCGGGCGGGTTCTGCTACGAGCTGGCCTGTCTTTACCAGACCGTCGCTATCAGGAGGCGTGGAGCTGATCATGCACCGCTTCTTCATGCCACTGAGATGATGCTCCGCGACGGGCGGCCGTTCCCGGCCGCGTACCTGGCCAGAGAGCTTGATGAGCTTCCTTCTGGCGCAGACCTCGTCGAGATGGTTCCGGGCCACCAGGAAGGCCCGGGCGGGCTGATCTTCGAGGTCGAGCCGCAGGCTTGTGAGTCGTGGGTAGGTCGTGCTCGTCCGAGTGCGATGAATGCTCGTGGTGCGGTCTCTGGCCTCGTGCCGACGCCGAACCCAGATAACTTGTGCGTGCTCGTACGTGGCACCGCTTACCTGGTCGATGTCACTGATCACAGCTATCGGCCAGTGGCCGTGTCTGCCCCGGTAGTAGCGGCAGTGCCGGTAGCGGTGCCGGGTGTGCTGCTGCTCGCGACACCGTGGCACGTGATCGGAGTAGGCCCCGACGGTGTTGTGTGGCGAACAGAACGGTTGGCCATCGACGGGCTGCGGCTCGACGAAGCCGATGAGTCGCGTCTCATCGGCGTTGCGGACCCGGAATCAGCTGAAGCACGCGAGTTTGTAATCGATCTTCGCAGCGGTACGCACGAAGGCGGGGCAATGTTCGGGTCGTGACACGGTCATCATCCCGGCGTGTGCCCGTGGCGCACGTCGCGCTGTTCCTGCGCGCGTGTGCGTCCCATGTGACGCAGCACTGGTGCACGGCGCGCTGCTGGTTCGACGGCTGATGCGGCGACATCCGGTAGCCGCATTACTCCGTCAGTTCGCAGTCAGTACTTCCAGGACGGGGCTGAACCCAATGCCAAGGGCTTTAGGTGTTTGACCGGTTTTGGGTAGTTCCTGTTTTTGGTCACTGCGGGTAGTTTCCTTTCGCTGGGCATGGCGGAGGGCGGCGTGTCGTGCCGGGATCGGCCGGGTCCGCGGTCCGGCGGGGTCCTGTTCAGGGCGGGTTTACGGTATTTCTGCCGGTCAGGAGGGGGTGTTGGCCATGGTGATAACGGCCGGGGCGATGCGGGTGACGGTGTCCTTCACGCTCGCGTGCGGGAAGTGCGAGGGGGACTTGGACTTGCGGGCGCGATGTCGGCCGCGGTCGACGACGTTGCGGTGTCCCGCGATTTCGCTGGTCACGGCCTGGTAGCAGTCGCGGCCGAGGCGGATCGCGGACAGGACCGCCCTCAGCGCACGGGCGAAGGACAGGTCGCGGGGCCGGACGGTCAGCCCGGCACGGCGTCCTTTCCGGGCGGGGACGGCGGCGCGGGCGGCGTCGAGGAGGACGCCGCGGGTCATCCCGGTCCCGGCGGCCCAGGCGGCGATCTCCTGCCGGACCAGGTCCGGGGAGCAGGAGCGGAGCATCGGCCCGGTGCCCGGGCCGGCACCGCGCAGCGGCGCCCTGGCCTCGCGCAGCGCGGTCTCGGACCCGTCCCACCGCCGGGCGTAGAGCGCGGCCAGTTCGGGGCCGGGGTAGTCTTCCCAGTCCATGAGGTCGGTGACCAGGCAGAACATCTCCGGCACCTCCTGTCCTTCCACGGCCACGTCGTACTCGATGACGCGGACGGGCACGATGACGCCGTCGCCGTGCAGCTCCGCCCGGCAGGAGCCGTCAGGAAGGGTTTCCGAGGTCCTGTGCAGCGGGATGTCGCTTTTCAGCCTGATCAGCACGTGCGTGGAGGCGATCATCCGGGCGATCCGGGGCGCTCCGTGGTAGTTGCGGTCCATCAGCCAGATCCATCCCGGGCTGAACAGGACGGGGTACCGGTCCATGGCCTCGTCGAGGAGGGCCTGCTCCGATTCCGCCTTGTCCGTCCCGGCGGGCCCGTGCGGCATCGCGAACAGGGCCCGGCACGAGCAGCAGGTCAGCGGCAGTGCCCTGGCCTGCGGGAACGGCGAGGTGTCGTCCCCGGTGCCGACAGACCCGAAGAACGCCCTGTTCGCGGGCGTGTCCGGCACCCGGATCAGCGTCCCGTCCAGCGCTCCCGCCCTCAGCGGGCACCTCTTCCCGATGGTCACCGCGCCGGGGCAGCCGTGCTCCTGATGTTCCCGCCAGGCCGAGCCGAGGACCAGGTCCCGCAGTTCCTCCAGGGGGACCGGGCCGAGCGCGTTCCGCCAGTCCCCGGCCGCCCGCGCCGACGTCGGCCGCCACGGCCGCGCCCGCGGGACCAGGGCCAGGTCCCCGGCCAGCGCCGCGATGGCATCCTGGACCCGCGCGTCCGGCATCAGCGTCATCAGCACGATCACCCGGATCATGAACGCCCTGCCCAGGAGCCTTTCCCGCTTCCCCTTCACGAACCGGGCATCCAGCCGCGCCCCCTCCGCGATCCCGCTGACCGCCTCCGGGCCGGCCTTCTCCTCCAGCGGGCCCAGCGTCGCGTGATGCACCGGACTGCCCTTCGCCCGGACCTGCCCGTCCCTCCTGACCTGTGCTTCCGTGACCGCGACCACCTTCAGGAAAACCACGGCGCCGCCCGTGCGGATCTCCCCCGTCCCCCCGATGACCAGCGCGGACCGGTCCGCCCCGTCCAGGTCCCGGCCGCTCCTCAGCGGCGACGCGACCAGCTCCAGCGGCACAGCGATCATCATCCCGGCCGAAACGGGCACGGCATGCGACGGGACAGGGTAAGAAGAAGGCACGTGGGGCTCCGGTTGGAGAAGCGGGACGTCGACAATCACACTTCTTAGCCGGAGCCTCACCCGTTCCGCAGGAAACCTGAACAACAAGCCCGCAGCCAGGAACGATCACGCAGCGCAACCAGGAAAAAGAACCAGACCTCAACCGTTTCGCCTTAAAGGCGCTGGCATTGAGGCGACCCGGCTTCGTGTCCGTTTTATGCGCCTGGTGCGTGTGCTGCCCCAGAAGCAGCAAGCGGTGGTGGAGCAGGCGGGGGAATAACTTCGATCTTCCGCGTATCTCGGGTCGAGAGCGGGACGAGCGAGCTTAAGAGTGGCTTTGATCCCGCGCTCTTCCCGAGGACTGAAGAGCTTGATGGGGCGGCGCATTTCGGTAATCAGGCTCGAGTTAATGATTTCCTAGCGACCCATGCCGATACTCACGGCGTCGGTTTGCGCATTGACGCCCCCAATTCCTGGCTCTCGAACCCGGAAATTCAGATCTGGGAGGGTCGGACACCAAATCAGCTAGAATATGTTATTCCGCGCGAGCTATTCGGTCAGCTGAACCAGTTCCCTCGTTTTCCATGGTCTCCGGGAGCGTGAGCATGATGGCAAAGCGTGCGCGTGGCCAGGAGGTAGGCTTCGTGGTCATGGGTGTACAGCACTATGGTGTCTTGATCCAAACGGATTCAGGTGAGCGCGGTTGGATCGAAGCGGAGTACCTTAGTGATGCCAAGTTGAGCCAGGGAGAGTGGCCTGAGGCTGGAACCTCCTTGCGTGGGCTGGTCCTCGGCTATACCGCAGATGGGCGAATACGAGTCTGCCTGCGCGAGGTTGATGGGCGCCCAAGCCCCGATCGTTGGCCGCCGACGAGCTAATACTCAATTGAGATGGCCGGGCTAACGTTCCTAATATCGCGTGAATGCGTTGCGTGTGCGCTTGCGCCTGCGGGACTGGCGCCGCAACCGCGTCCGCCCGGCATGCTGCGCAGTGCCGGGTCGTGATCGTCTTTCAGTCGCCGGCTGCCTCGCCGTCTTGAGGCCTGCTCCTTGTCCGTTCTGCCCGCTTTCCGTTCGCTGGTTCTCCGACAGCACACCTATGCATCAAAGATGATCGAGGTGGCTCCGGCTTTGCGGTGTCCGGTGGCGGGGCGGCTGTTCTTTCGGCAACGCCGCTGGCGCGTGCCTCCTCCCGGCCTCTCGTCCCGGCCGCGGCTTGCGTGACGCTGCGGCGTGTGACGGGCGTCCGCGTGCCCGCGCTCAGCGTGGCGGGGGCGGGGTTTAGCTGGCGTTGCCGGTGATGAGGCGGAGGCGGGCTTTGGTGGTGATGGCGTCGATGACGCTGGTGATGGTGGCGCGCTCGTCGTCGGTGAGCTGGCCGAGGTCGGCGAGCCTGGCGTCGATGGGGCCGCCG
>DATKRH010000051.1:0-31967 GCA_035532295.1 Streptosporangiaceae bacterium | reverse complement strand
GGGTCGGCGGGCCGCCGAACCCGGTACAGCCGATGCGGCCCCACTCGCGGATGATCGTGACCAGGGACACGCGGGACACGCGCGCCGGCGTCTCCGGTGTCTGCGGGGTGGTCTCGCCGGCGTCCTCGTCGCTGCTCACTGACGCCCCGCGCCAGCCAGGGCGCCCAGACCCGCGAGCAGGTACACCAGGCGCGTCTCCACCTCGGCCGCGGTTTCCCGGAACGCCGGGTAGGTGGTCTCGTCGTCGCCCCCGGCGGCGGCCGGATCCGGGATGCTCCAGTGGCGGTAACCGGGATGGCCGGGGAACTCCGGGCAGACCTCGCGAACCCGGTCGCACAGCGTGATCACGTAGTCGAACTCCTGCGCGGCGAACAGGCTCAGCGGCTTCGACCGATGCGTGCTCAGGTCGATGCCCCGTTCCCGCATGACGCGCACGGCGTTGGCGTGCAGCGGCTTGGGGCGGCTGCCCGCGCTCGACGCCGCCACCTGGCCGCCGGACAGGGCGACGGCCAGCGCCTCGGCCAGCTGCGACCGGGCGCTGTTGCCGGTGCACAGGAACAGTAGCCGGGCCGCTACCTCACCCGGAGGCCGCGGCGGCCGCGGCGGCGCGCTCGCAGCGGGGGCAAGCCGCAGCCCCGGATGTGCCGCCCGGCCCGCCTGCGCCAGCAGCTCGCCGAACCGCGGCAGGTTGACCGTGTAGTAGGCATCGCGGCCGTCCGCGGAGCTGCGCCGCGCCGACACCAGCCCGGCCGCCCGCAGCTTGCCCAGGTGGTAAGAGACCAGGTTCTGCGGCCGGCCCAGCAGGCCCGTCAGCTCCTGGACCTGCCGGTCGCTGCGGGCCAGCTCCGTGATCAGCCGCCAGCGCAGCGGATCACCGGCCAGTCGGAAAAACTCCGGCGGGCCACTCCCCGGGTCAGGCTGTGAGCGAGGCACGACATGGACGATACATCAATTCAGATTGATGCATTGTGTTCAGATTGATGCGGGCACCGCCGGGCACCAGCGCGCTCGGGTCAGGAAGCGCCCCGCGTGGTCACGGCCGCCAGCGCCGGAGCCCGTGCAGGGGTTCCCGAAAATACCCCTGGCGGGTTCATGGAATACCCGGACCGGGTTCTTAAATACCGTCCGCAGGTTATCCGAATACCCGGCCGGGGTTTCTGCCGGCAGCTCGGCGGGCCCGGTGAGTAATGCCGTCCGTTGCTCATCTCCGCTGCTCCAGGCCATGAGCGGAATCCAGGATACGTGCTGGAGTAAAGTCGGGCGACGGCCTTTACGGCCGTCAGCGATGCGGTTATAAAGGTCTCAGCAGCCGCTGACCACGTTGAACCTCAGGCCGTGCAGGGGAGAAGCTCATGACCAGCCCGGCCGCAACGGCTCGGCAGGCTGTGCGGCCGCGGCCTAGCCCCGGCACGGCGGCGGACTGGGAGACGCCTGATGCCCGGCGCCGGCTTCAGCTCGCGCTGGCCGCCCTCTGGCTGCTGGACGGCGTCCTTCAGTACCAGCCGTTCATGTTCAGCAAGGCCTTCAGCCGGATGCTGGCCGGCGCTGCCGCCGGCAACCCGGCGGTGATCGCCGATCCGATCACCTGGAGCGCCCGCATCATCGCGCACCATCCGACGGCGGCGAACGCGGCGTTCGCGACCATCCAGCTGGCGCTGGGCCTGGGCATAGCCTGGCGCCGGTCCGCCCGGGTGGCGCTGGCCGCGTCGATCGCCTGGTCGCTGGCCGTGTGGTGGCTCGGCGAAGGTCTCGGCGGCGTGCTGACCGGCGGTGCTAGCCCGGTGAGCGGGGCTCCCGGCGCCGTTATCCTCTACGCTCTGCTCGCCGTGCTGCTGTGGCCGGCGGCCGGCGGCGGATCGGGATCGTTCGTGGCCGCTCGCCCCGTCGGGGCTCGCGCCGCGCGGGCGGCCTGGCTCGTGCTGTGGGGCAGCCTGGCCTACTTCGCCGTGCAGGCCGGGAACCGGACCGCCCAGGGGCTGCATGACCTGATCGCCGCCATGGCGGGCGGCGAGCCCGCCTGGCTCGCGTCGATCGACCAGGACGCGGCGCGCGCGCTCGCCCACCATGGCCTGCTGGCTTCCGTCGTGCTGTCGGTCGTGCTCGCGGCGATCGCCGTAGGGATCTACCTGCCGGCGCCGGCGGTCCGCGTCGCCATCGCGGCCGCCCTGGTCGTGTCGGCCGTGATCTGGGTCGTCGGGCAGGACCTGGGCGCCATCCTCGCCGGGGGCGCGACCGACGTGAATTCCGGGCCGCTGCTCATGCTCACCGCCCTCGCCTACTGGCCGCTGAGCGCCGGGCGGCCGGTCCGGGACGGGGCTCGGGTCGATCCGGCCGGCCCGGTGCCCGGGACCGCGAGATGATCGGGCCGCTCTGGCTGGCCGACGCGTTCGGGCTGGTCGTGATCGGCGTCGCGCTGTTCAGCGCGGCCCGGCTGATCGCCTCCCGGGGACGTCGGCGCACGGGCGAGGCGGACGCCGACGCCGTGCATGTCGTCATGGGCGTCGCCATGGCCGGGATGTTCGTGCCGCGGCTGGCCACTTTCCCGGACCCGGTCTGGGAGATCGTGTTCGCGGCCGGCGCGCTCTGGTTCGGGTGGCGGGCGGTTCAGGTGCGCCGCGGCGGTCTCGCCGGCTGCGAAGGCGGTCTCGCCGGCCGCGAGGGCGGGTCCCGGCCGCCGGCTCACTCGCGCTACTCCCGCCGCTGCTGCCCGTATCCGCTGCCGCACCTGATCGATTGCGTGGCGATGCCGTACGCGCTGTGGGCGGTGCCGGCTATCGGATCAGGCGGCGGCGCGGCAGCGGGCATGAGCGGGATGGCCGGCGGGGCCCGCCTGCCTGCCCTCGGCCTGGTCCTGGCGCTGATCGTCTGCGGCTACGTCGTATGGCTGGGGGACCGGGTGCAGCTGCTCTCGCCCGGCCGTGCCGCCAGCCTGCCCGGCCGTTACGTCCTGGCGCCGCGCGCCGGCGCCTGCTGCAAGATCGCGATGGGCGTGGCGATGAGCCTGATGCTGGTCGACCTGCTCTAAGCGGCAGGTCCTGCGCCCCGGCGGGGGCGCCCCGGTCGGGAGCAGCCTGGATATCAGGCAGCATGAAGGGGTGACACAGGTTCTCGACCCGGGCGGACCGGGCGACGTGCGGGCCGACCGGCTTGCGGGGCGGGCCGACCGGCATGCGGTGCGGGCCGACCACCTCGCGGTGCTGGCTGACCTGGTCTCCGGCGGAGGCGTCGTGATCTTGAGCGGCGCCGGGCTGTCGACCGAGTCCGGCATCCCGGACTACCGCGGGCCGACCGGGCTGGCCCGCCGCGCTCAGCCCATGACCTACCAGGTGTTCACCGGCGAGGCCGCCGCTCGCCAGCGGTACTGGGCGCGCAGTCATCTGGGCTGGCGGCACATCGCCCGCGCTGCCCCGAACGCCGGGCACCACGCGGTAGCGGAGCTTGAGCGGCGCGGCCGGCTGGCGGGGATCATCACCCAGAACGTAGACGGACTGCACCAGGCCGCCGGAGCCCGGCAGGTGATCGAGCTGCACGGGAGCCTGGACCGGGTCTGCTGCCTGGGCTGCGGTGAGCGCACGCCCCGCGCGGAGCTCGACCAGCGGCTGCGGGCCGCCAATCCCGGCTGGGTCGCCAGCGTCACTCAGGTCAACCCCGATGGTGACGTCGTCCTGCCCGATGACCAGGTGGGCGGTTTCCGGGTGGTGGACTGCCTGGGCTGTGGCGGGCTGCTCAAGCCGGACGTGGTGTTCTTCGGCGAGAACGTGCCGCGGCCTCGGGTCGACGAGTGCTACGGCCTGGTCAGGCGGTCTGCCGCCCTGGTGGTGCTCGGGTCCTCGCTCACGGTGATGTCCGGCTACCGGTTCGTCCGGCACGCGGCGAAAGCCGGCGTGCCCGTGGTGATTGTCAACCAGGGCAGCACCCGCGGCGACGCTCACGCGATGGTCACCATCGCTGCCCCGCTCGGCGAGACGCTGGCCGACCTGGTGGCGCGCTCGGCCTGACCGGCTAAGCCGGCCGCCCGCCCCACCGCCGGGCACCGCCCCGACCGCGGGTCTCGGTTTGGCTACGAAACTAACCGTTAACCTTGCGCATGCGTAAAGTTGCCGTGAATCTGGGTTCAGCAATCGGCGACGAGGCCCATCTCAGCAAGGCAATGTCTGATGAATGGCAATTCATCTATGCCCACGGCACAGCGGCCTCCGGCCGCGGGCGACGGTGTCCTGGGGGTCAGCGGCGTCACTGTCCGCTTCGGGGGCCTGACGGCCCTGGATGATGTCTCGCTCACCGCGCAGGCGCGCCAGGTGACCGGGATCATCGGCCCGAACGGCGCGGGCAAGACCACTCTCCTGAACGTGCTGTGCGGCTTCATCCGCCCGCAGTCCGGCACGATCAGCTTCGACGGGCACCAGCTAACCCGGCTGCGGCCGCACAAGCTGGCCAGGCTCAGCATTGCCCGGACGCTCCAGGGGAGCAGCCTGTTCGGCGGGCTATCGGTGGTCGAGAACGTGATGGCCGCGGCGAGCAGCCAGCGCCGGGCCGGGTTCTGGCCGGCCCTGTTCGGCGTGCCGAGGTCGGATGCCGACGAGCGCAGGCTGCGGGGCAAGGCCATGGCGGCCCTGGACCGGATGGGCGTGGCCGACCTCGCGGACGATATGCCATCAGCCCTGGCGCACGGGCCCCGCAAGCGGGTCTCGATGGCCAGGGCACTGGTCTCCGAGCCGAGGCTGCTGCTGCTGGACGAGCCGGCGAGCGGCCTGAACGAGAGCGAGCTGCCGGGCCTCGGGGACCTCATCCGCGATCTGGCCACGCAGGCCAGCGTGGTGGTCATCGAGCACCGCATGGACCTGATGATGTCGATCTGCGAGCAGATCTTCGTGCTCGACTTCGGCAGGGTGATCTCGTCCGGCACGCCCGCGCAGGTGCAGGCCGACCCGGCCGTGACCGCCGCCTACCTCGGCGCCGCCGGCCCCGCGGAGCGGGCTCGCGACGGCGAGGAGGTCGGCGATGAGTGAGGCCGCCACGCTCACGGTCGAGGACGTCGTGGCGGGCTACGTGGCCGCGCCGGTCCTCGACGGCGTCTCGATCGCCGCCGCGGCCGGCACGATCACCGCGGTCCTCGGCGCTAACGGCGCGGGCAAGACGACGCTGCTGCGCACCATCTCCGGGCTGATCCGGCCGCGCGCCGGGCGGATCCTGCTCGATGGCGCCAGCGTGACCAGGCGCAGCCCCGAGGACCTCGCGCGGGCCGGGATCGCGCACGTGCCGGAGGGCCAGGGCGTCATCACCGAGCTGACGATCGAGGAGAACCTGCGGGTCGGCCTGCTGCTGCGCGGCAGGCGGGAGCGCGCGGCGGCGCTGGCGCACAGCTACGAGCAGTTCCCGGTGCTCGGCGAGCGGCGCCGCGCGCTGGCGGCGAACCTGTCGGGCGGCGAGCGGCAGATCCTGGTGATCGCCCGGGCGCTGCTGACCGCGCCGCGGGTGCTGCTGCTGGACGAGCCGTCGCTGGGCCTGGCGCCGAAGATCGTGGCCCAGGTCATGGACCTGGTCCGCAACCTTCGCGACGACACCGGCCTGACGGTCCTGCTGGTGGAGCAGAACGCGCGCGGCGCGCTGGCCATCGCCGATCAGGGCATCGTGCTCAACCTCGGAAAGGTCGTCGCCCGGGCCGACGCGGACGCGCTCGCGGCGGACGAGGGCCTGCGCCGGCACTATCTGGGCTTCTAGCCGGCGCTGGCCGGCTCTATCTGGGGCTGTGAGGGAGAGGCGGGACATGCAGGAGTTCCTTGAGTTCACGCTCGGGGGCCTCAGCACCGGGATGATTTACGCGGCGATCGCCTTGTCGCTGGTGCTGATCTGGCGGGGTACCCGGGTGCTCAACTACTCCCAGGGCGGCATGGCGATGTTCACCACGTACGTGGCGCTGATCGTCATCAACAAGACCGGCAGCTACTGGCTGGGCTTCGTGATCGCGCTGGCGGCCGGCCTGGCGCTCGGCGCGTTCCTGGAGCGAACGGTGGTCCGGCCGACGCTGGGCAAGCCGCCGCTGAACGCGGTCATCGTGACCATCGGGCTGCTGATCTTCCTGGAGGGCCTGGCCGGCATCGTCTACGGCGGCCAGTACCGGTCGTTCCCGCCCGCGTACTCGATCCGCGGGATCCAGGCGGGCTCGCTCGCGCTGGGCATCTCGCCGGACGGGCTGTTCACCGCCGCGGCGGTGCTGGCCGCGGCGGGGGTGCTGGCGCTGGTCTTCCAGTACACCTCGGTCGGGCTGCGGCTGCGGGCGACGGCGTTCAGCCCGGACGTGGCCCGGCTGCTCGGGGTGCGAATCGGGCGGGTGCTGACCCTCGGCTGGGCGCTCGCGGGGCTGCTCGGCGCGCTGGCCGGCCTGCTCGTCACGCCGACGACGTTCCTGTACCCCAACAGCATGGACGCGATCTTCGTCCTGGGCTTCACCGCCGCCGTGATCGGCGGCCTGGACAGCCCGGTCGGCGCCGTGGCGGGCGGCCTGATCCTCGGCGTCCTGCTCAGCTACGTCGGCGGCTACCTGGGCAGCGACCTGGTGGAGATCGCCGGCCTGGCGGCCCTGGTCGCGGTGCTGATGGTCCGCCCGGCGGGCCTGTTCTCCGCCAGCACCATCCGGCGGGTGTGACATGACGCTGGCCAAGCACCTGGGCATCGCGCTGATCGCCGGCGTCGTGCTGCTCCTGGCGTCCTACAAGCTCGGCAGCTACCGGGACTACCAGCTGGCCGAGCTGGCGGCCTACGTGGTGGCCGTGGCCGGCCTGACCGTGCTGATCGGGATCAGCGGCCAGATCTCGATCGGCCACGGCGCGTTCATGGCGATCGGCGCCTACGCCGCCGCGCTGCTGCTCCTGCACCTGCACTGGCCGCTGGAGCTGCTCATCATCGCCGCCGCCGTGGTCGCCGCGGCGGCCGGCGGGATCGTGGGGGTGGCGGCGGCCCGGCTGCGCGGCCCCTACCTCGCGGGCGCGACGCTCATGCTGGCCGTCGCGCTGCCCTCGGTCGCGGACCGGTACCAGGGCGTCTTCGGCGGTGACCAGGGGCTGGACATCAACGTCAGCGTGCCGGGCTTCCTGGGCCCGGCGTTCCCCCTCACCCAGTGGCTGGCCTGGGTGTGCTGCGCGGCGGCGCTGATCACCCTGGTGCTGCTGGCCAACCTGGGCCGCAGCCGGATCGGCCGCAGCTGGCGGGCCGTGCGGGACGACGAGGTCGCCGCGGCGCTGGCCGGGCTCAACGTCGCCCGGCTGCAGGTGCTGGCGTTCGTGGTCAGCTCGGCGTGCGCCGGCGTCGGCGGGGCGCTGCTGGCCATCGTCACGGCCAACGTCGCGCCCGGCGCGTTCACGCTGAGCCTGTCGATCGGGCTGCTCACCGCCGCTGTGCTCGGCGGCCTGGGCAGCCTGGCCGGCGCCGTCTGGGGCAGCCTGCTGTTCGTCCTGGTCCCGGGCTTCCTGATCAACCTCTCGGCCAGCCACGGCCTGTCCGGCGCGGCCAGCTCCAGCGTGCCGATCGCGGCCTACGGGCTCGTGCTGATCGTCGTCATGCTCGCCTTCCCCGCCGGGATCCAGGGCGCCATCCGGCGCCTGCTGGGCACCGCCGCGCCGGCGGCCGGTACCCCCCTGAGCGCCTTGCGCCGGCGAGCGCCGGCGCGTGACACCAAGGAGAAAGGAACCACGTGAACAGAGAAGAGAAAGGCGCCACATGAAAAGACCGCGCGCAACGACGCTCGCGCCGGTGGCTGGCCTGGCCGCCGCCGCGATGCTGATCACCGCCTGCGGCTCGAGCGGAACCAGCTCCAGCGGCGGCGGCAGCAGCAGCTCCGCCCTGACCGCGTCCGCTCCGGGCATCACGTCCTCCACCATCACCATCGGCAGCCACCAGCCGCTGACCGGCATCGCCGCGCCGGGCTATGACGAGATCGCGCCGGCCTCTAACGCGTACTTCCAGTACGTCAACGCCCACGGCGGCATCTACGGCCGGAAGATCGTCTACAAGTACGTCAACGACCAGTACAACCCGTCGATGACCTCGACCGTGGTCCGCCAGCTCGTGCTCAAGGACAACGTCTTCGCGATCTTCAACGGCCTCGGCACGCCGACGCACCTGGCGGTGGCGCCGTTCCTGAACAGCGAGAAGGTACCCGACGTGTTCGTGGCGTCGGGCTGCGAGTGCTGGAACGCGCCGTCGACCTGGCCCGACACCTTCGGCTGGCAGCTCGACTACGTGCGCGAGGGCAAGATCCTCGGCCAGTACATCAAGCAGCACTTCGCCGGGAAGAAGATCGGTTACTTCTACCAGAACGACGAGTTCGGCCAGGACGGCGTCAAGGGCCTGGACGATGAGGTCCCGGCCAGGCAGGTCGTCGCCAGGGAAGCCTACGACGCGACGAACACCACGATCGGCCCGCTGGTGGCCAGGCTCAAGGCCGCGGGCGCGCAGGTCGTCGTGTCGTTCTCGGTGCCGGCGTTCACCGCGCTGCTCAAGCTCAACGCACTCGGCCTGAGCTACAACCCGCAGCTCGTGGTCAGCGACGTGGGCTCGGACGCGATCACGCTGGCGGGGCTGCTGCAGTCGTTCGCGAAGCAGGGCGGCAAGACGGTCAACGGCAACCAGCTCACCCAGGGCATCATCACCGACGGCTACCTGCCCGCCCTCGGTGACACCAGCAACAGCTGGATCCAGCTGTTCACCAAGATTCACTCGCAGTACCTGTCCAAGCTGCCCCTGGACGGCAACGTCGAGTACGGACTGGCGGTCGGGTACGCGTTCGTCCAGGCCATGCTGAAGGCGGGCCGCAACCCCACCCGGCAGGACCTAGTCAACGCGATTAACGGCGGCCTGGGGCAGGGCCCGCTCGTCGCGCCGTACGCGTACTCGGCGACCAACCACAACGGCGTGACCGGCGCCTACCTGGGCGTCATCAATAACGGCGTGCTCCAGCCGCAGGGACCGGTGCTGGTGACAGACGCATCCTCGGGCGGCGCGATCACGCCCTACACCACGCCGCAGCCAGCCGCGCCCAGCAGCGGCGTGCCCGCGAAGTAATCCCGATCCGCGCTGGCCGCCCGCGATGCCGCGGACGGCCGGCGCGCGGGGCGGGGCCTGCGAATCCCCGGCCGACCAGGACGTTAGCCTTCGGTTACATGCAGAGGTACCTATCGTGAGCGTCGCAGCGACCCGCAGGTCGGCCGCGCCGGAGCGGCCCCCGGCCGAGCGGCTGCTGAGCGCGGCGGAGCACCTGTTCGGCGAGCGCAGCTACCGCCGGACCACCGTCGCCGACGTCTGCGCGCAGGCGGGCATGGCCACCGGCAGCTTCTACGCTCACTTCGATTCCAAGGCGGACATCTTCGCCGCGGTCATCCGCCAGATCAACGCGGACGTGCGCGCCGCCCAGGCGGAGGCCATCCGGCTGGCCGAAAACAGCCAGCGGGCCCGGGAGCGGGCGTCCTTCCGGGCGTATTTCGACCTGATGTCCCGGCGCCCCTGGATCTACCGGATCGTGCGCGAGGCGGAGTTCCTCGCGCCGGGGGAGTTCCGCGCCTACTACGAGCGGCTCGCCCGGGGCTACGCGCGCGGCGTCCGGGTCGCCCAGCTCGCGGGCGAGGTCGACGCGCGATACGACCCCGAGGTCATCGCCTACGTGTACACCGGGCTCGGCCACTTCATCGGCATGCGCTGGGCCGAGTGGACCGAGGGCGGCCGGGTCCCCGACGACATCTTCGAGGACCTGATGGCTGTCCTGGCTCGCGGGCTGCCGCCGAGCAGGTTAGCTGGCCGCTCCGGAAGCCCGGGCTGACGGGCGGCGTCCGGCCAGCGCCCAGGCCGCGGGCAGCAGCCCGGCCGCGATCGCGGCCTTGATGGCGTCGCCGGCGAGGAACGGGGTCAGCCCGTCGCTGATGGCCGCGGCCGGTCCCAGGTGCAGGTAGAGCGCCAGCCAGGTCACGCCGACGGCATAGATGACCAGCTCGCCGGCGAGCATCACGGGCACCGACCGGAGCACGGAGCGGTCGGCGCCCCGCTGCGCCAGGTAGCCGCACAGCGCCGCGGCGAGGAAGAACCCCACGATGTAGCCGAACGAGGCACCGACGTAGCCGGCGGCGTGACCGGCGAACCAGGGCACCCCCGCGACGCCGGCCACCGCGTACAGGGCCATCGAGGCCGCGGCGCGCCGCCAGCCCAGCGCCGTGCCGGCCAGCAGCACGCCCAGCGTCTGGCCCGTGATCGGGACGGGGGTGAAGGACAGGTGGATGGACAGCTGGGCCAGCAGGCCCACGAAGCCGGCCGCGCCCACCACCAGCGCCACGTCTCGCACGAGCGTGCCCGGCAGGAGGTCGGCCAGCACCAGCGGGTGCGGGCGTCGTAGCGTATCTGATGGCGACATCGAGCCGAGCCTCCTAGGGAAAGGCAGGATCAGGTGGAGCCGGACGAGCTGCGACGCTACCACGAGGCGGTCGCGACATTCCGGGCGGCCGAGCTCCTAGTGCCGGACGCGCTCGGCTTCCTGCGCGGCCGCTGGCGGCTGGACCGGCGCCTGGCCGACCACGCCGCGCGCCGCACCGGGACCTTCAGCGGCACGGCCCAGTTCGCCCCCCTCGGCGATCATGCCCGGGGGGCGGGTGATCCCGGCCCGGCGGCGCTGGCCTACTGCGAGGAGGGCGAGCTGCGGTTCCGCGGGCATTGCGGGCCGGCCAGCCGCAGCCTGATCTACCGCGGCCGCCCCGACGGCACCGCGGACGTGTGCTTCGCCGACGGCCGCGAGTTCTACCGCCTCGACCCGCGCTCGGGTCGCTGGCGGGCGGACCATCAGTGCGGCGCTGACCATTACGCCGTCGCCGGGCAGGTGCTGGGCAGCGGGACGTTCGAGGAACGGTGGCGGGCCCGCGGGCCGGACAAGGACTACGAGATCATCACGACGCTGGTGCGCGAGTGACCGGCCAGAGGCTTACCACGGCACCATCCCCGGACTGCTGGCCGCCGCGGCCGACCGCGATAGCGACGGCATCTGGGACGACCGGCCGGTCCAAGCTGGTCATCCAGACGCATCGCGCGTACGCGATGGCGGGGGAGGGCTTCCCGTTCTGGCCTCCAGCAGCACCGGACGGGCGGACAGGATGTGCGTCCGCATCACGGCTTCGGCCCAGGCCGCGTCGCGGGCGGCGAGCGCGTCGAACAACTCGCGGTGCTGGCGCATGCTCCGGCGCAGCCGTTCCGGCGTATACCGGCGGAACGTGCGCACCACGATGGGCACGTGCACGAACGACCGGGCGACCTCGGGCAGCAGCGGATTGTCCGCGGCCGCGACCACGGCCGTGTGGAAGCGCCCGTTCAGATCGGTGATCAGGTCATAGTCCGGCGCGCCGGGGCCGGCGGTGGCGTCCTCCATCCGTTCCACCAGATCGGCCATCACGGCCAGATCCGCGTCGCTGATCCGCGGCGCGGCGAGGGCGGCCGCATGTCCCTCCAGCAGCGCCCGCAGGTCGAAGATGGCGTCGAGTTCCCGGGTGCTCCAGGTCCGCACCCGCGCGCCCTTGTTGGGCAAGGTCTCGACCAGGCCCTCGGATCCCAGGCGGCGCAACGCCTCCCGCACCGGCGTCCGGCTCACCCCGAGTGCCTCGGCCAGTTCGACCTCGCCCAGGCGGGTGCCCTCGGGATAGGTGCCGTCCAGGATCCCGCTGCGCAGGCTCGCATAGACCCGGTCCACCGCGCCCGCAGGCACCCCCGCCGCCGGGGCGGGACCGGGCACGGCAGGGCTGGCGGCGTCACGATTCAGCACTGCATCACCTAACCACAGCCTCCATGATCGGCCGTCCGGTCTCAGGCAGGCGGGAAGTCGCCCGCCCGCCCGAGCAGCGCCGGGCCCGGATGTCCGAGGCGCCCCCCGACGTAGTCCGAGGCCGCCAGCAGCCTGCCCAGGTCTACTCCGGTCGCCACGCCGCTGCGTCGCAGCGCGTACGCCAGGTCCTCGGTCGCGATGTTGCCGGTGGCGGCCGGCGCGAACGGGCATCCGCCGATGCCGCCGCTGCTGGCGTCCAGCGCGACCGCGCCCGCCTCGACCGCCGCGAGCGCGTTCGCGTACCCGGTGTTGCGGGTGTTGTGGAAATGGAAGCGCAGCGGAGCGGGGGTGACCTCCCGGACCGCCTCGGTCAAGGCCCGCACATCCCGGGGGACGCCGACGCCGATGGTGTCCGCGAGGGCCACCTCGTCCACGCCCGCGTCCGCGCAACGGCGCACGATGCCGGTCACCCGTTCGGGCGGGACCTCCCCCTCGAACGGACAGCCGAAGGCCGCCCCCACGGTGAGCGTGACGCTCACCCCGGCGGCGTGGGCGGCGCCCGCGATGCCGCCGAAGGAGGCGATCGCCTCCTCGACGGTCATGCCCTGGTTGCGTTGCGAGAACGTCTCGGTGGCGACCACGATCACGTTGATCTCGTCCACGCCCGCGGCGAGCGCCCGGTCCAGACCGCGCCGGTTCACCACCAGGCCCGCGTACCGGACCCCCGGCGCCCGCGGGACCGCCGCCATGACCGCTTCGGCGTCGGCCATCTGCGGCACCCGGCCCGGGTGGACGAAGCTGACCGCCTCGATCCGGCGCAGGCCGGCCGCGATCAGCGCCTCGATGTAGGCGACCTTGGCGGCGGCGTCGAGCAGCACGTCCTCGTTCTGCAGCCCGTCGCGCGGGCCCACCTCCACCACTTCTACCCGCTGCGCGCCCATGCCCCTATCCTGCACTACATCTTGCATGCAATCAATCCGAGTTTCCCCGACCAGCCTCTTGAAATTCTGCAGAGGGACTCCTAGATTGCATGCAATTAATCTCACCGGCGCAGCCGCGCCAACACCCACAGCGAGGTGGACATGACCGACGAAACCACACCGCTGCCGCTGGCGGACGTGCGGGTGGTCGAACTCGGCCAGTTGCTTGCCGGACCGTTCTGCGGGCAGTTGCTCGGCGACTTCGGGGCCGAGGTCATCAAGGTGGAAGACCCGGGGCGCGGGGACCCGATGCGCCAGTGGGGCCGGGAGAAGCCGCACGGCATGTCGCTGTGGTGGCCGGTGGTGGCGCGGAACAAGAAGTCCGTCACCGCGAACCTGCGCGACCCCCGAGGCCAGGACCTGGTCCGTCGCCTCGCCGCCGAATCCGACGTGCTACTGGAGAACTTCCGGCCGGGCACGTTGGAACGCTGGGAGCTGGGACCGGAGCAGCTCTGGGAGATCAACCCCAGGCTGGTGATCACCCGGGTGACCGGCTTCGGCCAGTCCGGGCCCTACGCGCCGCGGGCCGGGTTCGGCTCCATCGGCGAGGCGATGGGCGGCATCCGATACGTCACCGGCGACGCCGACCGGGCCCCGTCCCGGGCCGGCGTCTCGCTCGGCGACGCGCTCGCCGCGACGTTCGCCACCCTGGGAACGCTCGTCGCCCTGCACGCGCGCCACCGCACCGGCCGCGGCCAGGTCGTCGACTCCGCCATCTACGAGGCGGTGCTGGCGATGATGGAGTCGCTGCTGCCGGAGTGGGCGCTGGCCGGCTACCAGCGCGAGCGCACCGGCAGCGTGCTGCCGAACGTCGCGCCCAGCAATGTCTACCCGACCGGCGACGGCGACCTCATCCTCATCGCGGCCAACCAGGACTCGGTGTTCCGGCGGCTGTCCACGGTCATGGGCCAGCCGGAGCTGGCCGACACCGAGCGCTACGCCACCCACGGCGCGCGCGGCGCGCACATGGCCGAGCTCGACGACCTCATCGCCACCTGGACCGCCCGCCAGGAGGCGGACGAACTACTGAAACTGCTGCATGAAGGCGGGGTCCCCGCTGGGCGCATCTACCGGGCCCAGGACATGTTCGCCGACCCGCATTTCGCCGCCCGCGAAGCCATCGTCCGCCTCGCCCACCCAACGTTCGGCGAACTGCCGATGCAGAACGTCTTCCCCCGGCTTTCCGCCACCCCCGGCCGGGTCCGCCACGCCGGGCCGGAACTCGGGGAACACAACGACAGCGTCTACCGGGGCCTGCTGTGCCTCGGCGACGACGAGATGGCAGACCTCGCCGCACACGGCGTGATCTGACTGACCACGGCTACCACGTTTCTGGGAGGCTCGATGACCTACCGGCTGGGCGTCGACGTCGGTGGCACGTTCACCGACGTCCTGCTCATCGATGAGCGGACAGGGAACACCTACCGCGCCAAGACCGCCTCCACGCCGGACGACCAGTCGGTCGGCGTGCTGCGCGGCATAGAGAAGGTGTGCGGCTCGGCCGGCATCACCCTCGGCGACATCACCCAGGTCCTGCACGGGACCACGGTCGCCACGAACGCGATCCTGGAAGGTAAGGGCGCGCGGGTCGGGCTGGTCACCACCCAGGGCTTCCGGCAGGTGCTGCAGATCGCCCGCTCGTTCGTGCCCGGCGGCCTGGCCGGCTGGATCATCTGGCCCAAGCCGGAGCCGCTCGCCTCCCTGGAGGACACGGTGGAGGCGATCGAACGGGTCGCCTCGGACGGGTCCGTCGTGACCGCCCTCGACGAAGACGACATCCGGGCCAAGCTGCGCCGACTGCGCGAGGCCGGGATCGAGGCGCTGACGATCTCGCTCATCAACTCCTACGCCAACGCCGCCCACGAGCAGCGGATCGCCGCGATCGCGGCCGAGGAACTCCCGGGCATCCCGCTCTCGGTGTCCTCGACCGTGCTGCCGGAACTGCGCGAGTACGAGCGCACCATCACCGCTGTCGCGAACAGCTACGTCCACCCGCAGGTCTCCCGGTACATCTCCAACCTGGCCGGCAAGCTGGACGGCGGCGGCCTGTCGGCGGGCCTGTACATCCTGCGCAGCGACGGCGGCCTGGCGAGCGCGGAGGCCGCCGCTGACAGGCCGGTCTCGCTGCTGCTGTCGGGCCCGGCCGGCGGGGTGGCCGGCGCGGTCTGGGCCGCCGAGCAGGCCGGCTTCCGCGACCTGCTCACCTTCGACATGGGCGGCACGTCCACCGACGTCGCGCTGGTGCAGGGCCTGGCGCCCCGGATCGGCCGGGAGACCATGGTCGGCGACCTGAAGGTGCGCGCCACCTCGGTGGACGTCCGCACCGTCGGCGCGGGCGGCGGGTCCATCGCGCACGTCCCGGCGCTGACCCGGGCGCTGCGGGTCGGCCCGCAGTCGGCCGGCGCTGTCCCCGGGCCGGCCGCCTACCGGCTGGGCGGCGCCGAGCCGACCGTGACCGACGCCAACGTGGCGCTCGGCTACCTGCCGGCCGAACTGGCCGGCGGCGAGATCGTGCTCGACGCGCAGGCCGCCCAGGCCGCGGTCAAGACCATCGCCGACGCGATGGGCCTGGACAGCACGGAAGCGGCCGCCGCCGGGATTGTCGACATCGTCAACGAGAACATGTTCGGCGCGCTGCGGCTGGTGTCCGTGCAGCAGGGCTTCGACCCGCGCGACTTCGCGCTGGTGGCCTTCGGCGGGGCCGGCCCGCTGCACGCCAACGCGCTCGGCAAGCTCACCGGCGCCTGGCCGGTGATCATCCCGCCGTCGCCCGGCGTGCTCTGCGCCTACGGCGACGCCACCACCATGGTCCGGGACGAGGCGGCCCGCACCTACATCCGCCGCTTCGGCGCCATCTCCGATGACGAGTTGCTCGGCCTGCTGCGCGAGCTGGCCGGCGCGGCGGCCGCGACCGTCGAGGCGCAGGGCGTGCCCCGCGCCGACCAGACGGTCAGCTACCACGTGGACCTGCGCTACCACGGGCAGGGCTTCGAGATCAGCGTGCCAGTGTCGGCAGACGCCTTCGACGGGGCCGGCGGCGGGCTCGCCGCCCTGGCCGCCGCGTTCGACGCCGAGCACAGCCGGCTCTTCTCGTTCCTGCTCCAGGGCAACGAGCATGAGCTGGTCAGCGCCCGCGCCACGGTCAGCGGCCCCCGCCCGAACGTCGGCACGGTGCACCTGCCCGAGGGCGGGACCGACCCGTCCGCCGCGCTCGCCCGCACCACCCGGATCTGGGTGGACGGCAAGCACGCCGACGCCGCCGTCTACGACCGGACCGCGCTGCTCGCCGGGAACGTCGTCAACGGCCCGGCGATCATCACCGAGATGGACTCCACCACCCTCGTCCTGCCCGGCCACGCCGCCACGGTGCATCCCAGCGGCAGCATCCTCATCCGTCCCACGGAGGGCTGAAACCATGGCGCAGATCATCGAGCACGCCACCGGCGACGTTGCCGCCGTGGACGTCGACGTCGTCACCTTGGACATCATCGAGAACGCGCTGCGCAACGCGCGGTACGAGATGGACGAGGTGCTGTTCCGCACCGCGCTGTCGCCGGGTATCCGGGAGCAGCACGACGAGTTCCCGCTGATCGGGGATCCCGAGGGCAAGATGGTGGTGGGCCAGTTCGGCCTGTCGGTGCCCGCCCTGCTCGCCCGCTACGAGGGCACCATCGAGGAGGGCGACGTCCTGCTCACCTCGGACCCGTACGCGTGCGACGCGGCCATCAGCCACGCCAACGACTGGCTGGTCGTGATGCCGATCTTCCACGCCGGACGGGTGGTGGGCTGGGCGTCGATGTTCGGCCACATGACCGACGTCGGCGGCAAGACGCCGTCGTCCATGCCCACCGACGCCCGGACCATCTTCGAGGAAGGCGTCGTCATCCCGCCGTTCAAGCTCTACCGCAAGGGCGAGCTGAACTCCGAGGCGCTGGGCATCATCCTCAACCAGGTGCGGATGCCGGAGTGGAACCGCGCGGACCTGAACGGGATCGTCTCGGCCTGCCGCACCGCCGGGCGGCGGGTGCAGGAACTGTGCGACCGGTTCGGCGAGGCGACCTACCTGTCGACTCTGAACGCCCTGCTGGACCGCAACTACCGGGCGATGAAGACGCTGCTGAGCATGATCTTCGCCGACGGCGAGACGATCTCGTTCACCGACTACATCTGCGACGACGGGGTCGGCTACGGGCCGTATGAGCTGAAGCTGTCGCTGACCCGGACCGGGGACAAGGTGGTGCTCGACTTCACCGGAAGCTCGCCGCAGGCGCAGGGGCCGGTGAACTACTACGTCAACGAGAACCTGGTCCGGATGTTCTTCGGGATCTACATGATCACCGTGGCGGACCCGCAGATCCTGTGGAACGACGGCTTCTACCCGCTGGTCGACGTGGTGATCCCGGACGCGAGCTACTGGAAGCCGAAGTACCCGGCCGCGCTGAACGCCCGCAACCACGGCATCGGCCGGATCTTCGACCTGTTCGGCGGGCTGCTCGGGCAGAAGAACCCGAGCCTGCTGAACGCGGCCGGGTTCTCGTCCTCGCCGCACTTCATGTACTCCGGCAACTACACCCAGGCGGACCGCAAGGGCGAGTGGTTCCAGCTCTACTCGATCGGCTTCGGCGGCATCCCCGGCCGGCCGATCGGGGACGGGCCGGACGGCCACTCGCTGTGGCCGTCGTTCGTCAACATCCCGTGCGAGTACCTGGAGTCTTACTACCCGATGCGGATCGAGCGCTGGGAGACGGTGGCCGACACCGGTGGCGCCGGCCTGCACCGGGGCGGGAACGGCGTGGACGTCGCCTACCGGTTCCTGGAGCCGGGCACGATCGCGATCCACGACGACCGCTGGCTTACCTACCCGTGGGGGGTGAACGGCGGGGAGCCCGGCGCGCGGGGCCGCAAGTGGATCGATCGCGCCGACGGCAGCACCGAGATCCTGCCCAGCAAGATCCACGACGTGCCGGTCCGGCCCGGCGACGTGCTGCACTTCGTCACCTGGGGCGGGGGCGGCTGGGGCGACCCGCTCGCCCGCGACCCGGAACTGGTCGCCAAGGAGGTGCGGCGCGGCCTGGTCACCGCCGACGGCGCCCGCCGCTACGGTGTCGTGGTGGACGCGTCCGGCGCCGTGGACGGTCCGGCGACCGGCGCCCTGCGGGCGGAGTTGTCCGCCGGGAGGCCGGCTGAGTTGCCGATCTTCAACATGGGCCCGCCGCTGGCGGAGATCCTCGAACGCTGCCTCGAGGAGACCGGGCTGCCCGCGCCCAAGCCGCCCGTCGCATGGTGAGCGAGGCGCACGGGGCTGGACCTCGTGGTCCAGCCGCGGACCCGCTCGCCGACGACTACGCCCGCGCGGGCTTCGGGCAGGGGCTGGCGTGGGGGGACCGGCCGGCGCTGCTCATGGTCGACCTGGTCCGGGCCTACTTCCAGCCGGGCGCCGAACTCTTCATGGGTTCGGACGCTTGCCTGCACGCCGCCGGTCGGGTGCTCGCCGCCGCCCAGGCGGCGGGCATCCCGGTCGCGCACACCCGGGTGGAGTACGACCGGGACGGGGTCAACGGCGGCCTGTTCGTCCGCAAGATCCCCGCGCTGCGCAAGCTGACGCCGGGCAGTCCGCTCGCCGAGATCATGCCGGAGGTGGCCCCCGGCGAGCATGAGGTCGTGATCGTCAAGCAGTACGCCAGCGCGTTCTTCGGCACCACCCTGGCATCGACCCTCACGGCGCTCGGGGTGGACACGCTCGTCATCACCGGCGTGAGCACGAGCGGATGCGTGCGCGCCACCGCGGTCGACGCGCTCCAGCACGGCTTCGTTCCCCTCGTCGTCCGCCAGGCGGTCGGCGACCGCGACCCCCGGCCGCACGACGCCGCCCTCTTCGACCTCCAGGCCAAGTACGCCGAGGTCGTCGACGAGGACGCGGTCCTCGCCTGGCTCGCCGCCCGGACCGCCGGCCCTTCCGTCAGCTGAGACTGCCAGGCCCGGGCTGGATCGCCAGGGGGCCGCCGCTATAATGCCGTGGAACGGTGTTTCGCCTGAAGGAACAACTCGCCAGCTAGGGACGGTCCACAGATGACGCCACTCGACGGGCTGCGGGTGATCGACGCCTCGACGATCCTCGCAGGTCCGCTGTGCTGCCAGATCCTCGGCGACTTCGGCGCGGACGTCATCAAGATCGAACACCCGGTGTCCGGCGACAGCATGCGGGGCCATGGCTGGCAGAAGGAAGGGACGCCGCTGTGGTGGAAGGAGATCAGCCGCAACAAGCGCACGATTGGCCTCGATCTCAGCGCAGCCGAAGGCGCGGAGGCGTTTCTGCGGCTCGCGGCCACCGCCGACGTCGTGGTGGAGAACTTCCGCCCCGGCACGCTGGAGAAGTGGGGTCTTGGCCCGGACCGGCTCCGCCAGGCCAACGCGGGTCTGGTGCTGGTGCGGCTCACCGGGTTCGGGCAGAGCGGCCCGTATGCGCGCCGCCCGGGCTTCGGCACGCTGGCCGAGGCGATGAGCGGTTTCGCCCACGTCACCGGTGCCGCGGAGGGCCCTCCGACGCTGCCGGCGTTCGGGCTGGCCGACAGCATCTGCGGGATCGCCGCCTCCTCGGCCGCGATGATGGCGCTGTGGCACCGGGACGCCCATGGCGACGAGGGCCAGGTCATCGACATCAGCATCCTGGAGCCGATCATGACGGCCGTCGGCCCGGGGCCGACGGTCTACGACCAGCTCGGTGTCATCGAGGAACGGCACGGCAACCGGTCCACCAACAACGCCCCGCGCAACACCTACCGCACCAGCGACGGCTCGTGGGTGGCCGTGTCGACCAGCGCCCAGCGGATCGCGGAACGGGTGCTGCGACTGGTGGGGCATCCAGAAGTGATCGACGAGCCCTGGTTCGCCAGCGGACGTGGCCGCGTGCTCCACGCCGACCTGCTGGACCGGCTTGTGGGCGATTGGATCGGGGCCCGGACCAGGGCGGAAGTCCTGTCCGCGTTCGAGGAGGTGGGCGCGGCCATCGCCCCGATCTACAGCGCGCGGGACATTGTCGAAGACCCCCACATCAGGGAGACCAACATGATCACCGAGGTCGACGATCCGGATCTCGGCCCCATGCTCATGCACAACGTCATGTGGCGGATGTCGGCCACGCCCGGCCAGATCCGCTTCACCGGCCGCGGCCCGGGCGCCGACACCGACTCGGTGCTCATCGACGAACTGGGCTACCGCGCCGAGCAGGTGGCGGACTTGCGGGAGCGGGGGGTGGTCCGGTGACCGACGCGCTGCTGTCCGTGGTGCGGCACGGCGTGCGGATCTTTGACCTCGGGCGCCCGATGTTCGCCGGCATGCCGCAATCGCCCAATCACCCGGCTTTCTCCCTCACCCTGCCGCGCAGGCATGGCGACATGGTGCGCGCCGACGGCGGGTCCGCGGCCAACGACCTGCTCGTCACCGGGACCCACGTGGGCACGCACATTGACGCCCTCGCACACGTCTCGCACGACGGGCGCCTGCACGGCGGCGCGGACGCGCGCGCCGCCGTGCAGGGCGGCCGGTACCTCGAGCACGGTGTGCACACCATCGCGCCCATGGTGCGCCGCGGCGTGCTCCTGGACGTTCCCGCGGCCCTGGGCCTGGACGGCTGCCCGCCTGGCTACGAGATCACACCGGCCGATCTGGACACCTGCTCCCGCAGCCAGCAGGTCCAGCCCAGCGAGGGTGACGTGGCGCTCATCCGCAGCGGCTGGGGCAGGCGATTCAACGAAGACCAGCAGTCCTACCTCGGCCAGGCCACCGGCGTCCCGGGCGTGGGCGAGGCCGGTGCCCGCTGGCTGGCCGAGCGCGGCGTGCTGGCCGCGGGGGCCGACACCATCGCCTTCGAACGGCTCCCGCCCGGTGGCGGGCACGCCCTGTTGCCGGCGCACCGGGTGCTCCTCGTCGAGCACGGCATCTACATCATCGAAGCCCTGGCGCTGGAGGAACTCGCCGCCGCGGCCGTGCACGAGTTCACCTTCATGCTGTCGCCGCTGAATCTGCTCGGCGCGACCGGCTCACCGGTTCGGCCGCTGGCGGTGATCGCGAATGGCTGAGCCCGCTGAGACGACGCTGGCCCAGCAGGTCGGCGCGTTCGCGGCCGCGAGCACGTTCAGCCGACTGCCCGCTGAGGTCATCGACAGCGTGCGCAAGCGGATACTGGACATCCTGGGCATCTGCGTCGCCGCGACCCCGCTGGACACCAGTGCCGCCGCGCGTGGCTGGGTGACGGAGCAGGGTGGCCGCCCGCAGGCACAGGCCATCGGGATCGCGGGCAAGGTCCCCGCGACGCTTGCGGCCTTCGTCAACGGCGTCCTGGCTCATTCCCTCGACTACGACGACACCCACCTCCCGTCGGTGCTGCACCCGAGCGCGTCGGTGGTGCCGGCGGCCCTCGCCGCCGGACAAGCCGCCGGGGCAGACGGCCGGTCCGTCATCGCGGCGGTCGCGGCCGGCCTGGAAGTGTGCGTGCGCGTCGGCATGGCCGGCTACGACCCGCAGACCCGCAATTCCACGTTTTTCGACCACGGCCAGCACGCGACATCGATCGTCGGCGCGCTGGGGGCGGCGGTGTCAGCCGGGCTGCTGCTCGGGCTGGACGCGGCAGGGGTGACCCACGCGCTGGGAATCGCCGCCTCGATGGCGTCCGGCATCATCGAGGCGAACCGCACCGGCGGCACCGTCAAGCGGATGCACTGCGGCTGGGCCGCCCATGCGGGGGTCTCCGCCGCCCAGTTGGCCGCGCACGGCTTCACCGGGCCACCGACCGTGCTGGAGGGCCGGTTCGGCTTCTACCAGGCGTGGCTGCACGGGAAGTTCGATCCGGCGGCCATCACCGACGGTCTCGGCGAGACCTGGCTGGTGCCGGACATCTTCTTCAAGCCCTATCCGGCCAACCACTTCGCCCATGCCGCCATCGACGCCGCGATCGAGTTGCGCTCGGCCGGGCTGGAACCCGGCGATGTCGAGTCGGCGACGCTGGGGGTGGCGGCGCCGACGGTTCATACGATCGGCGAGCCAATCGAGGTCAAGCGCACCCCCCGGACGGGTTACATGGCCCAGTTCAGCGGGCCGTACGCAGTGGCCGCGGGCCTGCTCGGCGGCGGCGGCCTGGGGGTGGGGCTGGCCGACTTCACCGACGAACTGGCCGTCGAGCCCGCCCGGAGAGCCCTCATGGCCCGGGTCGACGTCGTCGCCGACGACCGGTGCAGCGAGGTGTTCCCGCATCAGTTCCCCGCCGTGCTGTGGGTGCGCACCAGGGCTGGCCGGGAGCTGGTGGCGGAGGTCATGACCAACCGGGGCGGTCCCGACCGCCCCCTGTCCTACGACGAGCTCGCCACGAAGTACCGCGACAACGCCGGGCGACTGCTGGACGCCACAACGGTCGCGGCCACCGAACGGGCCGTCGCGAACCTCGACCATGCCCGCAATCTCGACGACCTGCTCGCCCCCCTCGGGCAGATCCCCGATCGCCCTTCTCATCACTGACCGGCGCAGCCCCCGCTGCCGACCCCTAGGAGGCCCGCAATGCCACCGCTCGACCTGCTGGTCAAGAACGTCCGCGTGGTGCGCCCCGACCACAGCGAGGTGGCGGACATCGACATCGGCGTGGCCGACGGCCGGTTCGCCCGGCTTGCGCCGGACATCCCGGCCAGCGAAGCCGCGACGGTGGTCGACGGGCAGGGCAGGCTCGCCTTCCCCGGCGTCGTCGACGCCCACCAGCACTGGGGGATCTACAACCCGCTCGCGGAGGACACCGGGACCGAGAGCCGGGCCTCGGCGCAGGGCGGGGTCACCACCGGCATCACCTACGTGCGCACCGGCCAGTACTACCTGAACCAGGGCGGCCCGTATGAGGAGTTCTTCCCGAAGGTGCTGAGCGCGGCGGAGGGCCGGTCCTATATCGACTACGCCTTCCACGTGGCTCCGATGATGAGCCGCCACATCGATGAGATTCCGCTGCTCATCGAGCAGTTCGGCGTCACCTCGTTCAAGATTTTCATGTTCTACGGGGGCTTCGGGCTCCACGGCGCCTCGGCGAGCCAGCGCGAGTTCCTCATGATCCCGGACAGCGAGTCTTACGACAACGCCCATTTCGAGTTCGTGATGCGGGGCATCCAGGCCGCCCGCGAGCAGATGCCCGGCCTCGCCGCCGACATTTCGCTGTCACTGCACTGCGAGACAGCCGAAATCATGCGCGCCTACACCTCGATCGTGCAGAAAGAGGGACGACTGCACGGGCTGGAGGCCTACAGCGCCTCCCGGCCGCCGCACTCCGAGGGGCTGGCGGTGTCCATCGCCTCCTATCTCGCGCACGAAACCGGGCTGCCCACCATCAACCTGCTGCACCTTTCCTCCGCGAAGGCGCTGGAATCCGCGCTGATCATGGCCCGGGCCTTTCCGCACATCGACTTCCGCCGGGAGGTCACGGTCGGGCACTTGCTCGCCGACTTCCACACCGCGAGCGGACTCGGGGGCAAGGTGAACCCGCCGCTGCGCTCACGCCAGGACGTTGAGGCGCTCTGGGAGCACGTCCTAGCGGGAGATGTCGACTGGGTGGTCAGCGACCACGCGTGCTGCCGGGACGAGATGAAGTTCGGCGACCCCCGCGACGACGTGTTCGCCGCCAAGTCAGGTTTCGGCGGCACCGAGTATCTGCTGCCGGGGCTCATCAGCGAGGGCCGCAAGCGGGGGCTGTCCTACCAGCGGGTGGCGCAACTGGCCGCCCAGAACCCGGCCCGGCGATTCGGCCTGCACGCCAAGGGAACCATCGCCGAGGGATACGACGCCGACTTCGCCCTGGTGGACCCGGACTCCTCGTGGGTCGTGCGGGCGGCTGAATCGGAGTCCACCCAGGAATACACGCCGTTCGAGGGCTTCGAGATGTCGGCGCGGGTCACCGACACCTTCGTGCGAGGCCACCAGGTGCTGACAAATGGCGTGATCACCGGCCAGCCACAGGGCGTGTACCTGCGCCGGCCCGTCCGCCGGGACTAGCCGCGCCCCACCGCTGGATCGGCTGCGGCGGCAGACTACGGCTGGCCGGGTGATGAACGCGCCCGGGCCAGCACCTCTCGCGCGGCGCGGATCACGGCCACGTCAACCATCCTGCCCTCCTCGTCGGTGGTCACCCCGATGCCGCCGCGCACGGCCTCCTCGAACGCCGCGACAAGCCTGCGAGCCCGCGCGACCTCCGCCGGGGCAGGAGTGAACACATCGTTGACGGTGGCGACCTGGGCCGGGTGGATGGCGGTGCGCGCCCGGAATCCGAGGCGCAGCAGCGATTGAGTGGACTCCCGCAGTCCGTCGCGATCCTTGTAGTCCAGGGAAGCGGGCCCGACCGGGGCGCCAATCCCCTGGGCCGCGGACGCGACCACGATCTGCAGCCGCAGCGGGATGAGTTCTTCGCGGCCGGGACCAGGCTGGAGTCCCAGATCCGCGGCGAGGTCGGCCTCGCCGATCCCGAGCCGGGCGACCCGCGGCGCGGCCGCGACGGCGGCCGCGGACAGCAGCCCCCGCGCGGTCTCGATCAGTGGCAGCGCACCGGTCCGGCCGACCGGTGCGCTGACGGCGCGTTCGTGCGCGGTGAGCAGTCGGTCGATCTCCGCCAGCAGCGCGGGCTCCGCCTTCGGCACGACCACGCCCGTCACCCACGGGGTGACCACCGCGGCGATGTCAGCCTCCGCCAGCCCTGGGTTGATCCGGACCCATAGCTCACAGCCTGGATCGTCCTGCCCAGCCAGCCAGTCCGCGAGCACGCCGCGAGCGCGGTGCTTCCCGGCCGGCGGGACAGCGTCCTCCAGGTCCAGGATCAGCGCGTCCGCGCCGCGCGCCGTGGCACGGGCGAGCCGGTCCGGCCGGTCCGCTGGAACGTAGAGATAGCTGCGTGCGCCCGCGGCGACGTCAGTCATGGGCGCCGGGACCGGCGACGTACCCCATCGTCCTGGACAGGCGCCCGGTGACGTTGAGCAGCAGCCCTGCGCATTCCCGCGCATGTGCGGCGAATCGCTCCGCAGGGCCGCACACGCTGAGGACGGCGACCGGCGTCCCGAGGTGGTCGAACACCGGAGCGGCCACCGACGCGGCGCCTGCTTGGCGCTCGCCGCGCGACTGCGCCCAGCCGCGTCGGCGGATCTGGGCAAGGTCGTCGCCGAGCAGGTCGACATCGGTGATCGTGTCCGGTGTCAGCGCGGCGAGTTCCCGGCTCAGATAGGCCGTGACCTGCTCCGGGGGAAGAAAGGCGAGGAATGCCTTGGACGACGCCCCCGCGTGCAAGGGAAAGGGCACTCCGATCGACACTGACATGATGACCTCTCGCACCGGGGTCACCTGGTCGACATAGACGCGCGTGTCACCAGTCCGCAGCGACAGCGTCGCCGTTTCCGCGGTCTCGTCCGAGAGTTCGTGCAATGCGGGGAGCGCGAATCGCCGCACGTCCAGCCGACCTAGGTACCTCAGCCCGAGCGTCATGGCCGCTGGTCCCAGCAAATAGCGCCGGGTGGCCTCATCGACCTCGATCAGCCCGCGGCTTCGCAGCGAGGTCAGGATGCGGTGGACGGCGGCCTTGGACAGCTGCAGTTCGTCGGCGATTTCCGTGACACCGAGCGTGGGCTGCCCTGTGCGTGCGAAGAGCAGCAGCACGTCCGCTGCCCGTTCCACCGAGGCGATGGTCTGCCCGCGGTCGGTCCGCCCCGCCTCGGCCGACGGGTCGCCGCCGCCGGCCGCTGGCGCCTCCATGGCCCGTCCAGTGGCGGTCCGGGTGTCCACGGCCACTCCTCCTGCTCGACGGGCAAACGACACGTCGTGGCGGCTTCCTCCGTGAGACCACACCACGTTTTGGCATCCTATCGGAACCGCGTTCCGGTTATCGGAACACGTGGCCGCTTAAGTCCTCACGGGTCGCTAGGTTGATTAGCCTCGGGCGGCAGACGAGCTGTAGCAGTGCTCGACGAGGCGGTCCTCGGTGAGAGCATCCCCGGCGAGTTCGCTCGCCAGGCGGCCATGGCGGAAGACCAGCACCCGGTCGCAGATATGCGCCAGGTCCTCGAAGTCCGAGCTCGCCATCACGATCGAGGTACCAGCATCGGCTGCTGCCCGCATGCGGGCGAAGATCTCCTTGCGGGCGCCGATGTCGACGCCTTGCGAGGGCTCGTCGAGGAGCAGCACTGCCGGGCTGAGCTGGAGCCACTTCGCCAGCAGCGCCTTTTGCTGGTTTCCGCCGCTCAGGGTCTCCAGCAGCCGATCAGGCGCGGGTGGCCGCACTCCGTAGGAGACGAGCAATCCCTCGACGTGCTCGTGCTCGCGGCGTGAGCTCAGCGCGCCGCGAGTGAAGAAGCGCCGCAGCACCGGGAGGCTGACGTTGTCGCGGACCGAGAGGTGGCCGATCCCCGAGGCGCCGAGCCGGTCGCCCGGGACCAGCGCCATTCCAGCGGCGGCCGCACGCGCCGGCGTCAGCGCGCCGACGCTCATCGGCTGTCCCGTCAGCGTTACCTCGCCGTGAGTGGCGCGGGTGGCGCCGAAGAGGAGATAAGGCACCTCGTTCTGCCCCATCCCGACGAGTCCGGCGAGTCCCATGATCTCGCCCTTGTGCACGTCGAAGTCGAGGCCGCTGACCACCTCGCCGGAGAGCCCGCGGGCGGAGAGCACGACGTCCCCCGGATGGGGATGGGCCCCCGGGTACAACTGGTCGATCGCGCGGCCGAGGATCAGCCGGATGAGCTCTGCCTCGTCCACGTCCGGGGTCTCCACCGTGGCTGCGACCTCGCCGTCGCGGAGCACGGTGACCCGGTCCGTGATGGTCATGACCTCTTCGAGGCGGTGGCTCACGAAGATGACAGCCGTGCCCGCCTCGGCGACATACCGCATCGCCTCAAAGAGCCGCTGCACCTCGTTGGCCGGCAGGTAAGAGGTCGGCTCGTCGAGCACGATCACGCCGCCCTCATGACTGGCGGCATCGGACAGGGCGCGGGCGATCGCGACGAGCGCCCGCTCGACCGGCGCCAGCGTGGACACGTGCCGGTCGATGTCAAGGTCAAGCCGGAACCGCTCCAGCGCCTCCCGCACCCGGGCCCGCTCCGCGGACCAGTCGACGCACCGGGCAAACCCAGGCTCATAGCGGTTGACGCGCAGGTTTTCGAGAATGCTCAGCGAAGGGATGAGGCCGAGATCCTGGTGGACAAAGCTGAGCGCCAGTCGCTTGGCCGCGCCCGGCGGCACCGGCAGGTGCACGGTGGCCGAGCCGACGGTGAGCGAGGCGCCCGGCTCGGGAGCGTGAAAGCCGGCGAGCACCTTGATCAGCGTCGACTTCCCCGACCCGTTGCGCCCGACCAGGCCGTGGATCTCTCCCCGGCGGACCTGAAGCGACACGTCGCGCAACGCGAGCACGCCGCCGAACGACTTCGACAGCCCGCGAACCTCGAGTGCGAGGTCGGTCACGGCCACACCACCTTCCCTGACCTCCAGATCGCCGACCGCCGCCAGCCCCCGGCGCCGGGGAACCCGGCGCCGGGGGCTGCTGCTGTGGTCAGCCGCATGAGGCTCCCCAGAGCTTGTCGTACTGGCAGGCGAAGTTGACGGCGCCGTACCAGGTCGACTCATTGGCCTGCAGGTTGATCGTGCTGAGGTTGTCGCGGGTGAACAGGCGGAGCGGCACGTGCTCGTTCGCCACGACCGGCGCTCCCACCAGGACGCGCAGGATCTCGTCGGTGAGGGCGTATGAGTACCAGTCGTTCGGGCCGCCCACGTCAGCGGAGAGCGGCGACTTCTTCGCCAGTTCGTTCTGCATCACGACCGGCGTGGCGTTGAACGACCCCACCTGCACCGGGTGGCTCAAGTTCAGCTGCTCGATCGCGGGCACCATGTAGATGCTCATCCCGTCGTACAGCGGCAGCAGATAGTTGAGGCTGCTGTTGGCGGTGAGCGCCGACCGGGTGACCGTCGGCAGGTTCGTCGCCCAGTCCGGGATGAGCACGTTCTGCACCGGCAGCGGAGTGGATGACGGGCAGTATTGCTGGATCGCGGACTGAATGCCGGCGACTTCCGCCGCCGAGGGCTGCCGGCTCGACGTGGTGGTGATGATCTGCGGGTACCCCTTGCAGCCCGAATCCGCGGCGAACCACGTGCCGAGGATCTTCCCCACCTGCGGGTAGTCGAACGTCACCTCCGCGACGGCGCCGGTGCCCTGCGGCACCCCGGGGGTGCCGGTCTGAGCGGTGACGACCTTGATGCCGGCGCTGTTCGCCTGCTGGATGTAGCTGTGAATGAACGCGGTGTCGAGCGCCATCGCGACGATCACGTTCGGCCGGGCGGCGATGTCCTGGGTGAGGCACGAGGTGATGCCTTCCGGCGTGCCCTTGGCGTCGCAGATGTTCGCCGTCACCCCGAGCTTCTGGAGCTGGGCCTGCGCGACGGCAGCCCATTCATGCAGCGCGGGGATCTCCTCGGTCAAGTTGATCAGATCAACTGTCTTGCCCTTGGCCGCCTTGGCGTTGACCGGCGAGGTCGGGCCCTGCCAGGTCGGCGGCTTCTCCCACTGCGCCACCGCCTGCTTGGCAAGCGCGACACCGGCCGAGCTCGTCGCCGCGCTGGAACTCCCAGAGGATGGGCTGGAGGAGGACGTGGTGGTCCCCGACCCTCCCGAGGAGCACGCGGTCAGGATGAGGGCTGCCGTCGCCAGGCCGGCTCCGAGCGCCAGACTGCGGCGCCGAACCCACCTGCTCTGGACGCCCTCGTCACGTCGGATTGTTGAGGAGCTCATGCTTTTTCTCCTTAATCTCGATCCTGGGCTGGATCGGATGAACCTCTGACCCGTCGGGTCCTCAGGCTCCGGTCGTGGCTCTGCGGCGGACCTCGGCGAACCTCGCGACGGCGACTGCGACGACAAGCGAGCCGCCGTACCACACGTCCTGGATCCAGCCGGTGTAGCCAAGAAGCTGCAAACCGGTGATGCCGGTGACGAGGAAATAGACGGCGACGAAAGTGCCCCACGCGTTGAAACGGCCCGGCCTGATGGCCGTGGCGCCCAGGAAAGCGCTTGCGAAGGCGGGCAGCAGGAAGGTGGGGCCGCCGCTCGGGTCGGCGGCGCCCACGACGCCTGCCTGCAGGATGCCCGCCACGGTGGCGATCACGCTGCAGGTGATGAGCGCGCCCGCGCGAATGCGCTGCACGCGCAGGCCCGACAAACGCGCCACCTCCCGGCCCTCCCCCACGAATACGAGGTGACGGCCGAGCGGCACGTAATTGAAGACGTACCAGAGCGCCAGAGTCAGCGCCAGGCCGTAATAGAAGGCCAAGGGCAAGTCAAGAAACTGTTTGCTCGCCGCCGTGATGAGCCCGCTCGGAATACCCCCGATCGTCTCGGAATTGCTCAGGCCGTAGCCAAGACCCGTGAGGAGAGTTCCCGTCCCGAGGGTGACGACGAAGGATGAGATGCCACCGCGGACGACCAGGAGGGCGTTCAACCCGCCGACCGCCAGGCCAACCACGAGCGTGACAGCGATCGCGGCCAGCAGGGGCCAGTGGTCCTGAGCCGACAGCAGCGCGACCACGACGGTCGCGAAGCCCATCGTGGCCGCGACCGAAAGGTCGAACTCGCCGACCGACAGCGAGACGAGCAGTCCGAGCGCGATCACGAGCAGGACGGCCTGGGTGCCGAAGATCGTCGAGAAGTTGGCGATGGTCGGGAAGCTGGTCGGGGCGACCACCGCGAATACCACCGCGACGACGACCCACAGCAGGACAAGCCCATATCGTTCCGCGAAGCGGACAGGATCGAAGCGCCGGCGCGTCACCGCGTTCGCGGGCGGTTCCGCGGCCGGGGTTTCTTGGGTACTCGCGGCGGCGTCCGGCCCGACGCCGGTCATGCCGCGACCCGAACCACTAGCAACTGGGAAAGCATGACGATTGTGTACAGGAGTAGCCATCGCCCTGTCAATAGGTGGATTTTTCCTGGGTCGTGCGGCGGCATCGGCCGATTATGTATACATAAAGCTCCTTCGCTAACTGAACGTAGTCAGACGCACCCTTATCGTCATGGATTCTCACGGCCCGCTTGCGCAAGTCCAGGCAGTACCGGCGTCACCGTCGGGGCCGACGGCACCTACGCGTTCGTGTCCAGGATCAGGGAGGTCATCCGCCGCCGCGGTGAGAACCTCTCCCCGCTCGAGGTCGGGGACGTGCTCACCGAGCATCCGGCGGTGCTGGAATGCGCGGTGGTGGGCGTGCTGTCGGACCTGACGGAGGAAGAGGTCAAGGCGTTCATCGTGGCCGCGCAGGGACAGCAGCCCGATTTCGCCGAGCACCGGCTTCCCGCCGGTCACCCGCCCGGCGAGTTCGACGCGGCGGCACCGGCCAGCGATCCCGAGGCGCCCGAGCCGCTGACGGCCTAGCCGGTGGCTATGCTGAGGCGGGCGAGCGCGGCACCGTAGCGGATGGCGACCAGCTGGCCGATCGCGGCATGCGCCCCTAGCGGGGCGGCACATGGCGCGCCGATGGCGGCGCTGACGGCCTCCAGATCGCGCTGGGGCGTCTCGGGCCCGATCAGGCACGGCGCGATAACGGAATGGCCGGCGCCAGCTTCCCGCAGCCTGTCCAGCGCGCTCTCGATGCTCGCCATGTCGTCGATCGACGCCGGGGCGGACGGCATGGTCAGCCGCGAGGTGAGCAGGACCGCCGCGACGCCCGCGGTCTTGACCGCTTCATCACCCCGGTCGGCGAGCACCAGGACGCCGTAGGTAGAGGTAGAGATGGAAAGCCCGCGCGACCGCGACTGGCGGGCCAGGCCTGCCTCGGCTAGCCGGGCATGGAGCGCCTCGGCGATCAGGGGATGCGGGCCGAGCGGCGCTCCGAGCATCACCTGGCCGCTTGCCTCGTTCGCCGCGCGGGCGAGCGCCGCGTCCACCGCCGGGTGCGGGCCCGCCAGCAGCGGCACGATCACGCCGTTGAGCGGGTGGTCCCCGGTGGGTTCGGAATCGAAGTTGAGACAGTCCGCGAGGCGGAAAGCCTCGCCTTCGAGGAAGCCGACGCGGATTTCGACGCCAGGGCACGAGGTCTCGGCGATGGCGGCGATCTCTTCTACCACCGTGGCGTAGTCGCCCGGGGCGCTGCCCGGCACGGCCAGGATGAGCGACGGCGCGTCGGACGCGACACTCAGGCGGTGCGGGCTGCGATGACGGCCGGGCCGGGACCGGCCGGTGCGGCGCGGCAGCGTCCCGTTCCGCTGGGGCAGCGGCTCGCCGCCGCGCTGGGGAAGAGGCGCGGCCTCGCGCTGCGGCAGGGGCTCCATCCCGCGCTGGGGAAGAGGCGCGGCCTCGCGCTGGGGAAACGAGCCGGCGGCCCGCTGGGGCAGGGATTCCGTGCCGCGCTGGGGGAGTTGCGGGAGCTCTGGGAGAGGCTCGGCATCCCGGTGGGCCGCGGGTTCGGTGCGCTGCGGGAGCGGTGGGCGGGGCTCGGCGGTGTGCTGCCGGAGGGAGTCAGCGGTGCGCTGCAGGAGCGACTCGATGCCAGGCCGCGGGACCGAGTCCCGCTGGTCCTGCTGCTCGCTGACATCCGACGGCGGCGGCGCGGGGCGTTGCGGTCGCTCAAATAGACTGCCGCCGCGTGGCCCGAGCATGGAATCGTCGAGCGTAGAAGGCATGGGCCGGGGCGGTGCCGCCGACTCCGCCGGTGGCTCCCGCCGGGGCAGCTCTTCCGCGTCCAGGCTCTGGTCAGTCACGCTGCCGTATCGTAATCGCTGGTGGCAACACCTTGTCGGCCTTCCGAGATCTTCGCACTATAGATCCGCGTGTCGCCTTTTTGCGCTACCGCGCTGGCAGCATGCTGCGGAATACGGCGACCAGCGCGCTCTTCTGCTCGGCGCTGAGCCTGCTCTCGGCCTGGATGGCCTCCTCAACCGTGGACGGCCCAGCCTGGCTGGTTCCGTCCGCCGAGTGATCGTGGCGCAGCAATCCTGCCTGTGCCAGCAGGGTCTCGGCGGACACGTTGAGCGCGTCAGAGATCAGCCGGATGACGCGCACCGACGGCTGGTGTAGCCCGCGCTCGATCTGGCTCAGGTAGGGGTTAGAGAGACGGGTTCGCTCAGCGAGCTGGCGCAGTGTCAGGTTGGCGAGCTTGCGGCGACTGCGAATGAAGGCGCCGAGCGTCTCCATCTGTGCGTCCCAGGGTTCGGTCATGTCTTCCTC
>DATKRH010000050.1:0-31528 GCA_035532295.1 Streptosporangiaceae bacterium | reverse complement strand
CCGCGGCCCGGTGACGCCGGCGGCGGCGAGCTTGCCGGGCAGCACCTCCGCAACACGCATACCACAACAATGACAGCCGGAACGCGAAGCTACGGGTTAATCTTCTGCGAGCCCTAACGGCTGGGTTCGCCGTTGTCTTAGCTAGCGCTAGAGGGGACGCCGATGACCGACCGGCTCGTGCAGTACTCGGCCGACCGGGGCATTGCCCGGATCGCGCTCGACTCGCCGCGCAACCGCAACGCCCTGTCGGCCGCCCTGGTGACGCAGCTCGAGCGGGCGCTTGCGGAGGCCGCCGCCGACGACGCGGTCCGCGCCGTCGAGCTCACCCACACGGGGTCGACCTTCTGCGCGGGCGCCGATCTCGCGGAGGCCAGGCAGGGCGGCATGGCGGCCGGGACGGCGCGGCTGATGACCCTGCTGCGGCACATCCTCGCGCTGCCGAAGCCGGTGGTGGGCAGCATCGACGGGCACGTCCGGGCCGGCGGGATGGGACTGGTCGGGGCCTGCGACATAGCGCTGGCCGGCCCGGCGTCCACGTTCGCCTTCTCCGAGGTGCGCCTCGGCCTCGCGCCGGCGATCATCTCGCTGACCACCCTGCCGCGGCTGTCCGCGCGGGCCGCGGGACGCTATTACCTGACCGGCGAGACCTTCGACGCGCCGGCTGCCGCCGCGATGGGCCTGATCACCGAGGCGGTGCCGGACATTGACGCCGGCACGACGGCAATCCTGGACGCGCTGCGGGCGGCATCGCCCCAGGGCCTGGCGGAGACCAAGCCATTGCTGACCGCGGACGTGCTCGCCAGGTTCGACGCCGACGGCGACGCGCTGGCACAGCAGTCGGCCCGCCTCTTCGCCTCCGCCGACGCCGCCGAGGGAATGGCGGCCTTCCTGGCCAAGCGGCCGCCCTCATGGGCGGTTTAACCACCCGGCGCGATAACGAGAACCTGACCGCGCAGTTCGCGGACGAGACGGCCGACGCGGCCATGCGCAGGCGGCGCAGCCGGGCCCGGGCTGGGTGCCGACAGCCGAGCGCTTCCGCGACCCGACCTCCCGAGTGATCATCCGGGTCTGGCTCGACCCGGCCGACCAGACCCGCCACTACGTGCCGGAACCGGATAGCTAGCCGCCCGCCGCCCCGTAGTGGGCCGCGTGCTGGTCGCGCAGGAGGTTCTTCTGGATCTTGCCGGTCGAGGTTTTCGGCAGGGCATCGGCGACGATCACCGACTTGGGCACCTTGTAGCCGTCCAGCCGCTGCTTGAGCGCCGCGATGAGTTCCGCCTGGTCGATCGTCTCGCCCGGCCGGGGGACGATCACCGCCGTGATGGCCTCAGTCCACCGCTCGTGCGGCAGTCCGATGACCACGGCCTCGGCCACGCGCGGGTCGGCGGCGTAAACGGCCTTCTCGACCTCGATCGACGCGACGTTCTCGCCACCGGTCTTGATCACGTCCTTGTAGCGGTCGGCGAACCACAGGACGCCATCGGCGCCGAACTGGCCGACGTCCCCCGAGTGGAACCAGCCGCGGCTGAACGCGGCGGCGGTGGCCTCGGCATTGTCGAGGTACTCGGTCATGGTGCTGGGCCCGCGGTAGACGATCTCCCCCTGCTCGCCGGCGGGCAGCAGTTCGCCGTCCGGGCCCATGACCGCGACCTGCACGCCGGTCAGCGGGGTGCCGACCGCGCCGATGTGCGAGAGCTGATGCTCGGGCCGGAAGAGCGTGGTGATCGGGCTCATCTCGGTCTGCCCGAACAGCAGCGCGAAGTCGCAGCCGAAGCCGTCCAGGCACCGGCGGATCAGCTCATTGGGCATCGGCGCCATGGCGTAGACCGCGCGGCGCAGGCTGCTGAGGTCGCGGCCGGGGAATGACGGATGATCGAGCATCGCCCGGTACATCATCGGCAGGCCGAACACCTGGGTGATGCGCTGCGACTCGATCAGGTCCAGGAGCGCCGCCGGGTCGAAGCCGCGCAGCACGTAGGTGGTCGCGCCGACCATGACCGCCGGCGTGCAGAACGCGTTGAGCTGCGCGGTGTGGAACATCGGCATCATGGCCACGAACCGGTCCGACGAGCTCCACTGCGAGTCCAGCGCGGCCGACATGGACTCCAGGTAGACCGCGGTGTGCGAGGCGACCACGCCCTTGGGGAACGACGTCGTGCCGGAGGTGTACAGATAGCTGAGCGCGTCCCGGTCGTCGACGAAGACCTCGATGTCGGCCGCGCCCGTGCTAAGGGGCTCCGTGCTGGCGAGCTCGGCCAGGGTGGCCCAGGACCGGTCGGCGGGCTCGGCCTCGTAAGCCGCGCCCGTGCCCGGGGGTACCGTGCCCGGGGGTACCGTGCCCAGGGGGGCCGTGCCCGGGGCCACGAACACGTCTGTGACGTCGGGCGCCTTCTCGATCGCGTCGCGCATCGCCGCTACTAGCTGTGACTCGACGACCAGGCCGCGGGAGCGCGAATGGCCCAGCACGTAGGCGACCTCATCGGGGCGCCAGCCCAGGTTGATGGGCACGCAGACCAGGCCGAGCCGGGCGCAGGCGTAGTAGACGGCAAGGAACTCGGCGCTGTTTCCGGAGGCCAGCCCGATGGCGTCGCCGCGCGAGTACCCGCGTCCGGCCAGGCCGCGGGCGAGCCGGCTGACCCACGCGTTCAGCTCGGCGTAGGTCCAGCTGCGCGAGCCGTCCACGATGGCGCGCTGGGCCGGCCGTGCGGCCGCCGCCCGGGCCAGCGAGTCAGCTATGTTGATGCGCTGGATGAGGTTGCGCGCGAGGTCCACGGTGCCCCCGGCAGTTCAGGCGCGGCGGGTGGCGAGGAACACCGGAATCAGGCGCTCGGTCTTCACCTGGTAGTCGGCGTACGGGGGGAAGGCCGCGACGGCCCGCTGCCACCAGGTCACCCGCTCCTCGCCCGTCAGCTCGCGGACCGTTACGTCGAAGGGCTCAGGGCCGTCCTGGATCGTGACCGCTTCCGGGTCGGTCTTGAGGTTGTAGTACCAGACCGGGTTGTCGGGTGCCCCGCCCTTGGAGGCGACGAGCAGGTACTCGCCGTCGTGCTCCACGCGCATCAGCGGCGTCTTGCGCAGCTTGCCGCTCTGGTTGCCACGGCTGGTGACGATGATCACCGGCAGTCCGGTGTCGAGGAGCGTGTTGGCCTTCTGGCCGCCGGAGGCCTCGTAAGCCTCAACCTGATCGCGGACCCACTGGGTGCTGCTGGGGGCGTATTCGCCTTCGAGACTCATGAGCAAACAATATGCCGGCCTGGCCCGCTGGGCTGCGGCAACAGGGTGTTGACGGCCAGAGCCGGGTTCCTGGCAGCAAGGGTCGCCGGCCGGGCGCCGCGACGCACTCGACTCGGTTACGCCCTGTAGCGGGATATACTCAGTAGAGCATATTAAGGGCCGGTATGTAGGAAGCTCGCCCGCATAAGGCCGATTCATGGGTAGCGTCAGGCCTGATGGCCTCCCCACCTCAGCTCGGCGACGGTCCCCAGGTCGGTGACAGCCCGTGGCCTCCCGACCGTGACCCGCCGCTCGGCTCCTCCGGTTTCCGGGACACCTCGGATTCGCTGACGCGTGCCCAGTTGCGTGCCCAGCCTGCCCAGCCTGCCCCGGCGCCAGAGTCGCAGGGCCTGCGGGCGGTCGCGCGGGAGACGGCCGCGCGGGAGACGGCCGCGCGGGAGGCACAGGTCCCGGCGCCTCCCGGGACCAGCAAGCCCCGGCTCGCCTGGCTGGACGCACTGCGCGGCATCGCCGCCCTGTGCGTGGTGTTCGACCACCTCAGCTACCACGTCCTGCAGCACGTGCATGCGGTCATCTATAGGTTCTTCGACCCTGGCCTGTTCGGGGTCGCCGTGTTCTTCCTGGTCAGTGGCTATATCGTGCCGGCCTCCCTGGAGCGCGGCGGGAGCGTGCGCAGGTTCTGGGTGGGCCGTATCTTCCGCCTGTATCCGCTGTTCCTGGTCGCGGCCGCGGTCGTCTTGGTGATGCACGAGTTCAGCGTCGGCACGCTGCGCGGCGTCAACGCCACCCCGCATGCGGCGGTGTTCAGTCATCTGCTGATGCTGAGCGACCTGCTGGGCGTGCCAAGCGTCATTAACGTGTTCTGGACGCTGTCCTTCGAGATGGTCTTCTACCTGCTGCTGACCGCCCTGTTCGTGCTGGGCGTGCACCGGCGCAGCGCCAGCTACGCCCTGGGCTTCGGTGTGGCGGGGCTGGCGCTCGGCGGCGTGCTGCCCGCCGTGGCGCTGTCGGACAGCGCGCTGGGCACGGCCAAGGTCGCTGCCCTGGCGGACCTGCTCATCATCGCCGGGCTCCTGCTGGCGGTGAGTGGCCGGCCGCGGCTGCGGGTGGCCGGGGCGTCGCTCGCCGCCGCCACGGGCCTGGTCCTGCTCACCTTCAACGACCGGCGGATCCCGACCGAGGGCTTCGTGATCCTGGCCCTGATGTTCACCGGCACCATGCTCTACCGCTGGCAGCAGGGCCAGTTCGGGGCCAGCCGTGCCGCCTGGACGGCGGTCGCGGTCTTCGCGCTGATCACGGCCGCGGGCGCCTGGCACATCGGGCAGGTGGCGGCCCCGGCGGCCGCTCAGGCCGGCACGCCGCGCCGCTGGGTCATCTCGCTCGTGGCCGCGGGCCTGGCCTTCGGCATCGGCCTGGCGCTGCGCCACCGCAGGTTCCCGGCGGCCCTGGCCTGGCTCGGGCTGGTCAGCTACTCCATCTACGTGCTGCACTACCCGGTGATCTACCTCTACGACAAGATCAGCTGGACCCGCGGGCCGCACCCCATCGGCATCCAGTTGCTGCTAGCCGCGGCGTTCCTGGTGGTTCTCCTGGGCTGCGCGGGGGCGAGCTATTTCATCGTCGAAGCCCCGATGCAGCGCCTCGGCCGCCGCCTCGGCCGCGGCCTGGATGCCCGGTTCGACACCGATCGCGTCGCCGCGGGACGCCGCGTGTGGACGCCGCCGAGCCAGGCTAGTTAGCGCCGGGCCGGCCGGGCCGCCATCATGGGGGAGGCGACCGGAGTTAGGCGGTGGGAGCGGTGGGAGCGCGATGGCGGAGGTGATCAGCAGCGCGGCCAACCCCCTGATCAAGCGGGTCCGGCTGCTGGCTGACCGCAAGCACCGGCGCCGTGAGGGCGCGTTCGTGGTTCAGGGGATCCAGCCGGTGTGGCAGGCGGTCGAGGCCGGCGCCGACATCGAGACCCTGATCGTGGCGCCTGAGCTGCTGAGGCCAGCCGTCGCCGCGGCGATGGTCACCCGGCAGGAGGAACTGGGGATGCCGGTGGCCAGGGTCAGCGGCACCCTCTTCGCCCGGATCGCTGACCGGGAGGGGCCAGCCGGGCTCGCGGCCATCGTCCGTGCGCGGCCCCGGCCGCTCGCCGGCCTCCAGGTCCGCGCGGGGTCGCTATTCGTCGCGCTGCACGAGGTCGGGAATCCCGGCAACCTGGGCACCATCATCCGCACGGCGAGCGCGGCGGGTGCCGCGGGCGTGATCCTCGTCGGGCAGACCACCGACCCGTATGATCCGGCCGCCGTGAAGGCCAGCATGGGCGCGATCTTCGACGTGCCGGTCGCCAGCGCGGCGACGGCGGCCGAGTTCCTGGACTGGTCGGCCGGCCATGACATCACCGTGGCGGCCGCCACGGCTAGGGCTGAGCAGTCGTGCTGGGACATCGACTTCCCGCTGCCGCTGGCGGTGCTGCTGGGCAGCGAGGGCGACGGCCTCCCGCCCGCGCTGCTAGACCACCTGGGCCAGCACGGGGCCGGCCAGCACGGGGCCGGCCAGCACGGGGCCGGGCGGCTCGTGCGCATCCCGATGGCGGGGACTGCGGAGTCCCTCAACCTGGCGGTTGCCGCCGGGATCCTGCTGTACGAGGTGCGCCGCAGAACCGGCCTGCCGGGCGACGGCCCGCCCGCGCCGGCGGGCTCGCGGCCGGGCCGCCTCTAGACCTGGCGAGCTCGAGCGGAAAAGATCAGGACGTACAGGCGGCACCGCGCGGCGGGACACGAGGAGGCAGCGCAGGATGACTGGGCTGAAGGCTGAGGTAGACCCGGCAGAGGTTGGGTTCGACCCAGGACGGCTGGACCGGATCGACCGGCACTTCGCGCGTTATGTGGACGACGGGCGGCTGGCGGGCTGGCTGATAACGGTCGGCCGGCATGGCAAGCTCGCGCACGTGTCCGCCTACGGCGCGCGCGACCTCGAGGCTGGCCTGCCAGTGGAGACCGACACGCTGTGGCGGATCTACTCGATGACCAAGCCGATTACGTCGGTCGCCGCGATGATGCTGTACGAGGAAGGCGGCTTCGAGCTGACCGATCCTGTCAGCAAGTACATCCCCTCCTTCGCGAGCGTCCGGGTCTTCGCCGGCGGGTCGGACATCAAGCCGCTCACCGTCCCGGCCACCGAGCCGGTCCGCGTCTGGCACCTGCTGACGCACACCTCGGGACTGACGTACGGGTTCCACCGGGCGCATCCCGCGGACGCGATCTACCGGGCGCGGGGATTCGAGTGGGGCAGCCCGCGCGGCATGGACCTGGCCGGATGCTGCGACGAGTTCGCCGGCATGCCGCTGCTCTTCCAGCCCGGCGCGGAGTGGAACTACTCGGTGTCGACCGATGTCCTCGGCCGGGTCGTGGAGGTCGTCTCCGGTCAGAGTCTGGACGAGTTCCTGGCCAGCCGGGTGCTGGGGCCGCTGGGGATGACCGACACGGCCTTCTGGGCTCGCCCCGAGCAGGCGTCACGGCTGGGCGCGCTGTATACCCGCGGTCCGGACGGCCGGGCGAGCCGCGCGGACACCTTCGGCAACGCCTTCCTCAAGGCGCCGGTGTATCTCAGCGGCGGGGGCGGGCTGGTGTCCTCCGCCGCCGACTATCACCGCTTTACCGAGATGCTGCTGGACCGCCCCGGCAGCCCCGCCGGCGAACTGGACGGCACTCGGCTGCTTAGCCCGCGGACCGTCGCTTACATGACCCGCAATCACCTGCCGGGCGGCGCGGACCTGGAGACCTTCGGGCGGCCCCTGTTCGCCGAGTCGCCGCTGCGGGGCAGCGGCTTCGGGCTGGGGTTCGCCGTGGTCACCGACCCGGCCGCGGGCAAGACCCTCACCTCCGCCGGCGAGTTCTCGTGGGGCGGCGCGGCGAGCACCGCGTTCTTTGTCGACCCGGCGGAGCAGCTGACCGTGAGCTTCTTCACCCAGCTGCTGCCCTCCAGCACGTATCCGCTCCGCTCCCAGCTTCGACAGCTCGTCTACCAGGCGCTGGTGAGCTGAGCTCAGCGGGCGGAGGGGCAGCGGGGCGGAGGGCCGGGTTCAGCTGCGGTGTGAGCCGCGCCGGTGGCTCGACGGCCGGGGGCGCGCCAGGCCCTCCGCGCGGGGGGCGGTGCCGCTCGCTGCCGGAGGCTCCAGGTCGGCGGCGCCACCCGCGGCGGGATCCAGGACGACGGCGAGGGCCACCGCGCGCTCCCGCCTGAACTCGCGCAGGCGCAGCACCACAATGGTCGCCATTGCCGCCACGACCAGCACCACGACCACGTAGCCGCCGATCGACAGGTACTTCGAGACCGAGCTCCAGGTGCTGCCCACGGCGTAGCCGATGCCCGACAGCGCCGTGGCCCAGACGACGGTGCCGATGACGTTGAAGAGGGCGAACTGCGGGACCGGAACCTCGACGATCCCGGCGGCGATCCCGGCGAAGGCCCGCACGACCGGCAGCAGCCGGGCCACGAGGACCGCCCAGGCCCCGCGGCCGGCGAAGAAACGTTCGGCCCGGTCAAGGTCGCGGCGGGTGATGAGGACGTACCGGCCGAACCGCTCGACGGCCGGCCGCCCGCCCACCCGGCCCACCCCGTAGGAGGCGAACGAGCCCGCGAGCTCCGCCAGCGACCCGACGACGACGACCAGAGCGAGGTTGAGATGGCCCTGATAGGCCAGGACGCCGGCGAAGCCGAAGGTGATCTCGGAGGAGATCGGGATGCTGCACGCCTCGACGAATCCGAACAGGACCAGCGCCAGGTAGCCCGCGTGCGTCAGGAACATCTGCATGGTCAATGTTTCTACAGCATATCCGGGCATGATCTGGCCTGATCGGCGCTGACTTGCCGTCGCGGCGGCCGACGACGGCCGGACGGCCGGACGGGCAGTCAGGCCAGGTGCATGGCGGCGGCCGAGACCAGCTGTGCGGCCTGCGCCTCCCACTTGGCGTAGGCGTAGGGGAACCCGGAGTTCTGGACGGCCTGGGCGCTCTCCCACAGCGGCTGTCCAGCCCAGCCCGGGTCGGCCTGCTGGTGGGCGTGCAGGGCATTCAGGAACGCGTCCGCGGCGTAGGCCGGGTCGGTCACCTGCGCCGGGGTACCCCAGCCCGCCGACGGGCGCTGCTGGAACAGGCCCTGCGAGTCACGGTCGCCGTAGTGGAGGTTTTCCAGGGTCGACTCCTGCATGGCCGTGGCCACGGCGATGACGGCCGACCGCAGGCCCATGTGCTTGCTCAGGGCCTGACGCACGATCGTGGTGGCATTGGCCATCCGGGACGCGGTGATGGGCAGGTAGGACTGCGCTCCGCTCACCGGACCAGTCTGGACCCGGTCGGCGAGGGGGAGTTGGCCGGGAGCCGCCTTGGGGTAGGTCTGGCGGGCCAGCGCGTCGCGGACCTGCTTCCAGGTCGTCGGGCCGTGGGCGTGCCGCACCACGTGGACGCGGCCTCGCCTGGCCTGGTGCTGCGCCGCGGTCTTGTGCGCGGCGGCTAGGTGCACGGCGGCTAGGTGCACGGCGGCTCCGTGCACGGCGGCTCCGTGCACGGCGGCTCCGTGCACCGTGGTGTGGTTCCCGGTGCCAGCGCTGACCGCCGAGCCGGCGGTGACCGCCGGGCCATGCTGCACGCCGAAGTCGTTTCCGGCGTTGAGGTGACGAGCCGCGCTGGCGATTCCCGGCGCGGGTGCGGAGGATGATGTCGCTGCGGCCGCCGTCCCGGTGCCCAGGCCCGTCAGGGCCAGCGCGGTTCCCAGGTAGGCCAGGGACTTGCCGCGGCCGTTAACGAGATCGGTGAGGGCAGTGCGGAACAAAAGGTGTCCTTCCCTGTCGTTCCTCGCCGCCCGGCCGGGCCGAAGCCAGGGCCGGGGATGAGCCGCCAATCGTTTGCAGGCGGGCTCGCGCGCACGTGGGGGTGTGCGCTTCGCGGGTTCAGGGCGGGCCGACAGGCAGGCCGCGCGGGTGCGCGGTCGCTGTGGCCGCAGGCACGGAAACCAGTCGCCCATCGTGATCAATGGGGTGGTCCCCGGCGAGGATCGGGTGTATAACACCCAGGCCAGTCAGCTGTAATCCATCCGCTGCCCGTTATGACCTATGTCACGATGGGTAATCGAACGGAATAAAGCGGGCAGACTTTACTTACATCCCGCGCGACCGGCGGTGAGCGGCGCGACGGCGGTGAGCGGCTAGGCGGTTGCCGACCAGTTGTTCGGTGCGGGCTGGAACAGCGGGGCCGGGCCCGTCGGGGCAGGCAGCGACGACGGGCTGACGAACTTGCTGCCGCCTGGGCCAGCCTCGACGGCCTCGTGCAGCGCGCTGCCGGTGAGGTACTTCTGCCAGGTCAGGAACCACTCGGTCCAGCCGTTGTCCCACACGCCGGCCTTCGGGCTGCCGGTGACAGTCACCGGGTCGCCGGGAACCTCCATCTTGTAATAAACCTCGGCGTCGGCCGGGGGGAGGTTGACGCAGCCGTGGCTGACGTTCGTGAAGCCCTGCTCGCCCACCGACCAGTACGCGTCGTGCAGGTAGTCGCCGGACCAGGTGAACCGGACCGACCACGGCACCTCGAGCTGGTAGCCGGGTCCCGTCATCAGGACCGGGTTGCCCTTATCGATGGTCACGTACGTGCCGTTCGGCGTGTTGTCGCCGGGCTTGCCGGTACTGATCGGCCAGCGGAGATAGAACTTCCCGTCCCGGTACAGGTTCAGGTGATGGGTGGCGGTGCTGGCCACCACGATGAGCGAGCTACCGATATTGAACGACTGAGTGAGCGTGTGATACCCGTACAGCCCGGGCGCGGCCTCGACTCCGTCCAGGTGCCCGGTGAAGGTGACCTTGGTGTGCGCAGGCCAGTATCCGCGAGGCCGGAAGTCCAGCTTCTGATCGCCGTCCCAGTACCAGGATCCGACGACCGGCTTGGAGGTGCTCAGCTGCAGGGACCGCTCGACCGCCGCCTTGTTCACGATCGGCTGGCTGAACGTCAGCATGAGCGGCATGCCGACGCCGTAGGTCTGACCGGACCCCTCGAAGATCATCGTCTGGAACGTGCGGGCGGGCGACAGCGTGGCGAACCTGCTGGTCTGGGTCACCGGCTTGCCGCTGGAACCGGTCGCGGTGGCCGTGACCGTGTACGTCGTCGCCACCCCGAGGGTCCAGGTGCTGCGCCAGGAGGTCCCCGCGGCGTTCAGCTGCCCGGCGACCGGGCCCGAGCCCGCGCTGACGGAGACGTGGGTGAGCTTGCCGTGGGCCGCCGTGACCGTGATTCCCTGGCCGGGCTGGACGTCCTTGCCCCCGTTGGCGGGACTGATCGTCAGCCGCGGGCTGGCGGACTGGTTCGCGGGCGGACCGCCCGGGCTGCCGCCGCTCGAGCAGGCGGCCGTCAGCATGGCGGCGGTCGCGCAGATCGCGATGACTGCTGGTGATCGACGCCGACGCCGACGCCGACCTGGCGCGCCTACGTTACTGGGCCAGGTACTCACGGGCACTGTAGACCTCCCACATGCTCTGACGGCGGCGGGGGCTGATCGGTTGCCGATTTCGCCGACTTGCCTGGCCCGGCCGCGGCTGCACCGGAGCCGACTGCCGCGCTGCCCGGTTACGACTCGCCGTCGGCCGGCCCGCGTCCTGGATGCCCGTCCGGCACTCCCGGCACAGGAGCGGACCTGTCCGCTGCGCGGCCGTCTGCCCAGGCTATGCGGGTCTGGGAGAGCCCACGAGCCGGAGGCGGCCGGACTCCGCCGCGATGACGGCCACGCAGCAGCTTGAACGCAGCGGCGAGAACGACGATGGCGAGCGCGGTCAGCGGTACGTAGTCGCCGAGCCGGTCGAAGGGCGTCCTGGCCGACGCGGGCGGCAGCCGGACCGAGGCGAGCACGACGCCCCGATCTGCCGGGCCGGCCCAGGCCACCAGGCGGCCTCGCTCGTCAAACGCGGCCGAGTCGCCGGTCAGCGCCGCCTGCACCACCGGCCTGCCGGTTTCCGCCGCGCGCAGCGCCCCGAGCGAGGCGTGCTGCTCCAGTGCCCAGCTGTCCTGGAAGGTGGAGTCCGATGTCTGGTAGACGATCACCTGGGCGCCATGAATCGCGTCGTACCTGGACATATCGGGAAACGCGGACTCAAAGCAGATCAGAACGCCGATGGATAGCTGGCGGCCGTCGCGCAGCGTCGCCCGCAGCACCTGCGCGCCGGTCCCGGCCGCCATGTTCTGCGGGGCGGCCCGGCTGATCTTCGCCAGCCAGCCCAGCTCGGACCGGAACGGAATGTACTCGCCGAACGGCACCAGCCGGGTCTTGACGTACTGCCCGTCGATGCCGTTAGGGCCGATCAGCACGGCCACTTTCGATTTCGCCCCGGCCCCGTCCTGGGCGTCCTGGCTCGCCAGGATCTGCGCCCCGACCGACGCCGACAGAGCCTGCAGCCGGGTCCGCAGCCGGGAGTTCTTGTCCAGGTCGTAACCAACGCTGCTCTCGCCCCAGACGATCAGGCCCGCATTCCGGCCTGGCCCGGCGGTGAGGCGCTCGCTCGCGGCCACCCGCGGCGCGGGCGCCCGGTGCAGGCCCGGCTGCACGAGGGCGATGGTCACCTGCCGAGGCGTCGGGCTCGGGGCGGTCAGCGCGAAGGCGGCAGGCCCCGCGGCCACGGCCACCAGCGCTCCCGCGCAGCCGATCAGCCGCGGGGCGAGGCCGCGGGCGACCATCGCGATCAGGACGCCGGTATTGGCGGTGACCAGCGCGAAACTCACGAGCCAGACCCCGCCGAGGGCGGCCAGCGCCAGGACGGCAGGATGCTGCCACTGGCTGACGCCGAACACGGCCCAGGGGCCACCGAAACCCTGCCACGATCGCAGCCATTCGGTCACCAGCCAGGCGCTGGGGACGATGGCCAGCGCGGCCATCGCGCCCATCCAGGTCACCGGCGGGCGCAGCGTCGCCCAGACGGCGAGCCCGACCCCGCTCCACAGGGAGCCGAGCACGATAGCGACGAGCAGCAGCCCTGGCCCAAGGTTGGGCGCCAGCCAGTACATGGCCGCCAGCAGATAGCCCGTGCCGAACCACCAGCCGCGCACGGCCGCCTCCCGCCGCGTGGGGCTGGCGAGCATCAGCAGCAGGCCGGGGATCACGCCGACCCAGGCCAGGAACTCCAGGTTCGGCGCCGGAAACGCCAGGACGGGCAGGGCGCCGGCCACGAGCACGGCATACCGGACCGGTTGCGTCAGAGCGCGCCGCAGCGCTGCCCGGTGTCGGTGTGCCACAGCTCTATTCTGCGGCCCGGTCCCGCCGCCCCGGACCGGGACTGGCGCCGGGGGGCTCCGAGCCTGGCCGCCTGCGCCGCTCCCCGACGGCGGCGGCGATCATCCAGGCCAGGGCCGCGACCGTGGCTCCGGTCAGGATGCCCTCGGGCCAGCCGCCGAGCCGGTCCGCGAGCGTGGTCTGGCTGCGCAGCGGCACCCTGGCCTCGATCGTGGCCCGCTGCCAGATCCGGGTATGGGCGAGCAGCCTCCCGTCCGGCGCGATGATCGCGCTGACGCCGGTCGTGGAGGCCACGACGACGGCCCGATCATGCTCGACCGCGCGAACGCGGGCCATCGCCAGTTGCTGGAGGGTCTCGCCCGTCTGCCCGTCGATCTCAAAGTCGGCGTCGTTGGTCTGCACCGTGAGCAGGTTCGCCCCGGCCGCGACCTCGGAGGAGACCAGGCCGTCGAAGCCGACCTCGTAGCAGATCACGTCGCCCAGCCTGATCCTGCCCAGGTGGAACACGACGGCCCGGTGACCCGGCGTGAAGTTGACCGGCTGCAGCGCGGGCAGCGAGGTGAACAGGTCCAGGAAGCTCCGGAAGGGGATGATCTCGCCGAACGGGACAAGCCGGCGCTTGATGTAGGCGCCGACCGGGCCGCGGCGCGGTAGCCACAGCTGGCCGGAGTTGCGTACCGGGTTCTGCAGGACCGCGCCCACCAGCAGCGGGCGGTCGATCGCCTTGACCGCCTGGGCGATCGCGGAATAGATGAACGGATTCAGCCGCGGATCTTGATCGGTGGAGTTCTCCGGCCAGATGACCACGTCGGGTGCCGGAACCGCGCCGGATCGTACTCGGGCGGCCAGTCGCAGGGTCGCCTCCGCGTGATTGGTCGTCACCGTGTTCGCTCGCAGCAGGTCCGGCAAGTTCCTGGCCCGAGGCACGTTGCCCTGCACCGCGGCCACCACCGCGGTGGGCGTGCCCGGTGCGCCTCCATCGACCGGGAGGAGTGGGCCGGCCAGGGCCACGCCCACCGCGGCCGCCAGGCCGACGGCGGGCAGGGCGCGTGGGCGCAGTCGCGCCCGCAGCCCCTGATCGAGCTCACCGCGGTTCCGCGAGCTACCGTTCCGCGAACCACGGGCCGGCGAACCCAGGATCAGCCACGCCAGGCAGGCTCCCGCCAGCGCTAGCAGGAAGGTCAGCAGGGACGGGCCGCCGACCGCCACCCAGCGCAGGGTCGGCGCGCTGGCCTGGCTCATCGCCAGCCGGCCCCACGGGAACCCCCCCCACGGCCAGCGGTCGCGCAGCGACTCGGCGGTCACCCACCAGCCGGCCACCGCCACCGGCCAGGCCCGCATCCGCAGCAGCATTGCCTGGCCTATCGCGAGGACGGCGAAGATCACCGTGTCGGCTGCCGCGAGCGCGGCCCAGGCGTACCAGGCGACGTTCAGCACCCAGGACAGCAGCGGGGCGAAGAAGGCAATGCCGAACACCAGCCCGACCAGGAAGGAGCCGCGCAGGCTGCGCCGCCACAGCGCGACGGCGAGCAGCGCCGGCCCGGCGGCGGCCAGTGGCCAGAGCCCCGCCGGCGGGAAGGCTGCGGCCAGCCCGAGACCGCCGGCCAGCGCCACGGCCACGGCCTGCCACGTCCGCAGTCCGCGCGGGGCGAGAGACACGGGCGTTGCGGAGTCGGCGGCACAGTCCCTCTGCAGCACGGTTCCTCCTCCGCCTCGCGGTCAGCATGCCCCGTTCGGCGGCCACCTTCGCGCGGTTATCCAGTGCTCATCGGCCATCGCGCGAGCGCAGCGTCCGCAGGGAAACGGGGCAGCGACGCGACATCCCCGGCTCTCGTGAGCGTAGCCGCGGTTCCCGGGTAGCGGGGGCGGGGACCGTCGCCGCGGCCGTCACAGGCGCGTATCGTTGCCCAGAAGATCGCTTGTCTGTGGAATTGCAGCTATCCACAGTGATATGGTCGTCACAGATCGTGTGTTATAACGTCTGAATGTCCCCCTTCATGGGCTGTTGCGAGGTCGCGCCGTTGATCAAGATTCGATACGCAGATCTGCCTGCCGGATTACATGTCCGGGCTGAGGCGCGCGGCCGGACCACGATCATCTACCTGCTGCCCGGCCTGAGGCCGACCGAACGGCGGGCGGCGCTGCTGCGGGCGCGCAGGAGCGCCAGCCTGGGATACGGCCCGCGGCTGCCGGCGACCGGCGTGGCGGTCGCGGTCACCGTCGATCAGATCAAGGCGACACTGCGCAACGGCGTCGTTGCGTTCCGGGCGCATCCCCTGCTGTTGTTTCCGCCGGTGATCATCGCGGCGACCGCGACAATGGTGTACATCATGCTGGTATCCGGCACCCTCACGATCCGTGAGCCGCAGGCCAGCGCGCCGTTTCCGCAGCCCGGCGCGGCGCTCGGCGCCCCGCGGTCGTCGCAGTCCGGCTTGCCCGGCGATCGGCCGGGTGCCGTCGTCGGCCGGTTCGGGGCAGGCCCCGCCAGCGACCCGCGGCCGGGCCAGCCGGACCGGTCGCCTCGCCGTTCACGGTCGCCGTCGCCCCTGCCGTCACGGTCGTCCTCGCCGTCATCGCAGCCGACGGGCGTGCCGAGCTTTCCGCCTCAGCCCCCGTCCCCGTCAGCATCCCCGTCTCCGTCCCCGTCGCCCAGCATGAGCTGCCTGAAAATCAGCTTTCTGGGGCTATGCCTGACGGTCTAGCCTGTGCGTCCGGGCGCTGGCGCATTCGGGCGGAGTGACCGGAGTGAGCGGAGGGAGCGGCCGTGAGTCGCCGGGGCTGGCTGATGTTCGCGGCGATGAGCGTGATCTGGGGCATCCCTTACCTGCTCATCAAGGTCGCGGTGGGCACGGCGGGCACGGCGGGCGGCGTGCCGGTGCCCGTGCTCGTCCTGGCGCGGGTCGGTATCGGCGCGGCCCTGCTGCTGCCCATCGCGATCCGGCAGCGCCAGCTTGCCGCGCTGCTCCCGCACTGGCGGTGGCTGGCCCTGTTCGCCCTCGTCGAGATCATCGTGCCCTGGCTCCTGCTATCCGAGGCGGAGACCCGGCTGTCGAGCTCGCTGAGCGGCCTCCTGGTCGCGTCCGTGCCGATCCTCGTCGCCGTGCTGGGCCGGCTGACCGGCGGGACAGACCGGCTAACGCCCGTCCGGTGGGCGGGCCTGCTGATGGGCCTGGGCGGGGTGGGCCTCCTGGTCGGGCCGGGGACGCCAGGTGGCGACGCCGCCTCCGTCGGCGAGGTCCTGCTCGTGGCGCTGTGCTACGCCACCGGGCCGCTGATCGCCAGCCGGAAGCTCGGCGAGCTGCCGCCGCTGGCGATGACGGCCGCCTGCCTGGCGTTCGCGTCGGTGGTGTGCTCGCCGCTGGCGGCGCTGACCTGGCCGGATGCGCTGCCGTCGGCCAGGGTGCTGGCCGCGATCGCCGGACTGGCCGTGGTGTGCACGGCGGTCGCGTTCGTGATCTTTTTCGCGCTCATCTCGGAGGCCGGGCCCGCCAGGGCCAGCGTTATCACCTATATCAACCCGGCCATCGCGGTCGCCGGCGGCGTCTGGCTGCTCGGCGAGCGAATAACGCCGGCGATGGCGGCGGCGTTCGCGGCGATCCTGGGCGGCTCGGTGCTGGCGACCAGGCCCGGCCGGCGCGGCGACCAGGGGCCCGGGGAGTTCAGGCCCGGCCGGTGTGCCGACCCGGAGTCCAGCCCGGGGGAGGAGCCGCGCCAGGCGCCCGCCGGCCCGCCTCCTGGCCGGATCCCGCGCCGTAACCGAGCTGCCGCGCAACGATGGCCCGGCTAGACTCGCGCCCGTGATCGACGTCAAGGCTGCACGGCAGGAACCCGACCGGTACCGGGCCGCTCTCGCGCGGCGCGGCGCGGCGGCGGACTTCGACGCTCTGCTGGGGGCGGACGCCAGCTGGCGGTCGCATACCGAGCGGGCCGAGGCGCTGCGCGCGGCGCAGAAGAGGTCGTCCAAGGGCCGGCCGCCGGGACCGGCCGAGATCGAGGAGCTGCGCCAGCTCAAGGAGGAGCTGGCGGCCGCCGAGGCCGACCAGGCCGCCGCCGCCCGGCAGCGCGACGAGCTGCTGTCCCGGATCCCGAACCTGCCCGACCCGACCGCGGCCGACGGCATGGACGAGGAAGACGCCCAGCTCGTCCGGACCTGGGGCGAGCAGCCGCGGTTCGGCTTCGAGCCGCGGGACGCCACCGAGCTCGGCTCGCCGCGCGGCTGGATCGACATGGCCAGGGGCGCCCGGCTGTCCGGCTCCCGGTTCGCCTACCGGATCGGCGATGTCGCGCTGGCCGAGATGGCGCTGTACCGGTACGTCATCGACAAGCTGACCGGCCTGGGCTTCCTGCTCGTCCTGCCGCCCATCCTGGCCGGCGAGCGGGCCATGTACGGGACGGGTTTCCTGCCGACCGAGGAGTCCAACCTCTACCAGCTGGAGAAGGACGGCCTCTACCTCACCGGCACCTCCGAGGTCGCCCTGGCCGGCATCCACGCCGACGAGCAGCTGGAGGAGGACCAGCTGCCCGCGCGGTATACCGCGTTCACCACGAACTTCCGGCGGGAGGCCGGCGCGGCCGGCAAGGACACCAAGGGCATGTTCCGGGTGCACCAGTTCGACAAGGTGGAGATGTACGTCTACTGCCGGCCCGAGGACTCCGCCGGCTTCCACGACGAGCTGCTCTCCTACGAGGAAGAGATCGCGAGGGAACTGGGCCTGCCCTACCGGGTCATGAACATCGCGGTCGGCGACCTGGGCGCGCCGGCGGCGAAGAAGTACGACATCGAGGCGTGGTTCCCGGTCCAGCAGCGCTACCGCGAGATCACCTCCTGCTCCAACACCACCGACTACCAGGCGCGGCGGCTCAACATGCGGTTCCGCCGGGACGGCAAGCTGGAGTTCGCCCACACGCTCAACGGGACCGGCGCAACGGCGCGGGCGCTCCTGTCGATCATGGAGAACTTTCAGGACGAGGGCGGCGCCGTGGCCGTCCCGGAGGTGCTGCGGCCCTTCGGCGCCCCGGCCGTGCTCGGTAACCCGGCGGCCAGCTGACTCTCGCCCCCTCGCCCCTCGTTACGCGGCGGGCGCGCCGCTGACCCGGGTCAGCAGTGCCGGGCCATCGGGCGACCCGAGGCCCGTGCACGCGTCCCAGCCCGGGCCAGCCTGATAGGCCCCGTTGCTGCCGCTGGTGATATCACGCAGCCCGGCGGCCGCCTGCCCGGCGGTGACGCCGGAGTACAGGATCTCCTGGATCAGGCCGGACGAATGACCCGTCGCCTGGGCCAGCCGGCACGCCAGCGCGGCCCAGAGCGGAGCCACGGCACTGGTTCCGCCGATCACCGCCGGCTGGCCGTCGATCCGGATCTGGTAACCAGTGGCGGGGTCGGCGTTCCCGGACACGTCGGGCACGCCCCGGCCGGTGTGGCCGGCCGCGTTGGCCGGGACCCCGGCGCTGGCCTGCCAGGACGGCAGGGCGAACACATCGCTGACCCCGCCCCCGCCCGCGCCGCCCTGCCCGCCGTCGTTCCACACCGTCTCCGAGCGGATCGCGCCGGTCTGCGGGTCGGCCTGCAGGCTCGTCCCGCCGCAGGCCAGCGCGTGCGGGCTCGACGCCGGGAAGTCGCAGTGCGGCTGGCCGTCGCTGACGGCGTCACCGCTGCCGTTATCGCCGGACGCCACGCACACCGTGATGCCAATCGCGACCGCGTCGGCGATGGCGGCGTCCAGGCTCGTGCGTGCCTGCGCGGTCCAGGAATCCTCAGACTCGCCCCAGCTGATGCTGATCGCCGTCGGAACGGGCGTGGCGTGGACCGCCGCGGTGACCGCCGCGACGAAGCCCTGGTCGCTGTTGGGCGCGAAGTACACGAGCTGGGCCGCGCCCGGCGCGACCGAGCCCACCACCTCGATGTCCAGCAGGACCTCCCCGTCCGCGCCGGACGGGTCCTGGCCGGCCACGTTCTTGCCGCCGGCCACGCTGACGGCGGTGATCGACGGCGGCGTGATGCCCAGGCCGGAGAAGTAGGCGTCCAGGTCGCTTGTCGCGAAGCCGCCGCCGAATTCGAGGATGGCCACGTGCTGACCGCTGCCGTCTGTGCCGTCCGGGAACTGGTAGGCGGCCGCGACCTGCGGCGGCGTGTAGGAGGTCTGCGCGGCCGCGGCGGCCGCCCGCTGCCTGAAGTGCGCTCTGGCCTGTGGCCGGTCGTCCAGGCCGAGGACGGCGACGACGATGCCGTCAAGCTTGGCGGGCACCTGCAGGCCGCCCTCGCGGTACCGGTGCCGGATCGTGCCGCCGCCGGGCCCCGTGCTGGTGACCAGGCTGAGCGAGGCGCCGAAGGCGTCCGACAGGGCGGAGATGGTCCCGCTGATGGTCATCAGGCGCGCGGCGGGATCGCGGCGCAGCACCTCGATGCCGGTGCCCAGGCCAGCCAGGACGTCCGCGACCAGGGCCTGGTCGGCCGGGTCGGAGCCGTGGCGCTGCTGCAGTTCGTCGCGGGAAATCCGGGCCGGCGTGCCCGCCGCGGTGCGCGGCAGCTCCGCCATCCGCCGGGTCACCAGCGTGACCTCGATGCGCTCGGTTCCGTCCAGGCTGCCCGCCGGCTCGGCAGTGCGCAGCGAGCGGCGCTCACTGCCCGGCAGCGGCACGAACGATGCATCGGCCATGATCTCCAGCTCCTCCTGCTTGCGGTCCGCTTGAGCGGTAGCGAGGACAGTGTGACGAGAAAGGCGGACATCTGCCGCCGCACCCAGTGAATAACAAGCGGGCCTGGAATGGCTGCCTTATGGGCAGGCTCGCAGTGCTCAATTGAGTCCCGATGTAGCGCGCCGCCGTTGTCCGGAACCTGGCGACGCCAGTCCGCTCGCCCGGCCGCCGTCGGCTACGGTCGCCTCCAGGCGAGCAGGGCGCGCAGCTTCGGCCAGGAAACGGTCTTGTCGCGGGAGGCCGCCGCTGCTGATGGAAGCGCTGAGCCGCAGAACGCGACGTCTAGTTATTGCTGTGCTGTGCGCCGCGCTGGTCCTGGCACGTCCCCGACAGCGTTGGCGGTGCCGGCAACCATGAGATATATTCTAGACGTAACGTTTAGAAATTGGAGCCGGGTCGGGTGCCCGGGCAGTCCAGCGATCAGGGGGAGCGCTAGTGTCCGAACGCCGTCAGGCCGGACTGAACGTCGTGATCTTGACCATGGCCATCGCCTGCGGGCTGACGGCCGCCAACCTTTACTACGCCCAGCCGCTGCTGGCCCTGATCGCCAGGACGTTCGGCGTCAGCCAGGGCACGGCGGCGATCGTCGTGACGGCCACTCAGCTGGGTTACGCGGCGGGCCTGGCCTTCGTCGTGCCGCTCGGGGACATGCTGGCGAACCGCAAGCTGGCCAGCCGGACGCTGCTGATCACGGCCATCGCGCTGGCCGTGGCCGCCTTCTCGCCGGACTTCACGCTCTTCCTGGTGATGTCGGTCGGCATCGGCGTAACATCCGTCGTCGTGCAGGTCCTGGTGCCATTCGCCGCCCACCTCGCGCCCGCCGACCAGCGCGGCAAGTACGTCGGCCGGGTCATGAGCGGCTTGCTGCTCGGCGTCCTGCTGGCTCGCTCCCTGGCCAGCGTGACGGCGGCTGCCTGGGGCTGGCGCAGCATCTACCTGATCTCCGCCGGGGCGATGCTGGTGCTGGCGCTGGCCCTGTGGCGGATCCTGCCCGAGCGCCGGCCCGCGACGGCCGTCCGGTACGGGAAGCTGCTCCGCTCGGCTCTCCAGCTCGTCCGGGAAGAGCCGGTGCTGCGCCGCCGCTCGGCATCCCAGGCACTGATGTTCGGTGCGTTCAGCTGTTTCTGGACGTCAATCGCCTACGAGCTCATCAACGCCCACCACCTGTCCCAGCTGCATATCGCGGTGTTCGCCCTCGTCGGCGCGGGCGGCGCGGCCGCCGCGCTGGTCGCGGGGGCACTAGGGGACCGGGGGTTCGGCCGGCTGGGTCGCGGCGTCGCCATCGCCACGGGGGTCGCCGCCTTCGCGCTGGCCGGGGCCCGCTCGAACAGCATTCTCGCGCTGGCGGCCGCCGCCGTCCTGCTCGACCTGGCGGTGCAGGGCCACCAGGTACTCAGCCAGCGGGACGTCTACGCACTGCGCGAGGACGCCCGGGCCCGGCTCAACACGGTCTACATGACCTCGGCGTTCATCGGCGGGTCGGTCGCATCCGCGGTGTCAGGCTGGCTGTATGACACCTACGGCTGGACCGGCGTCACCATCTTCGGCGCTGTCCTGCCGCTGCTAGCCGGGTGCATCTTCTGGTACGACTCCGCCCGCCAGCGCGGCGCGGCCGGGGGTCACGGGGGTCGCGGAGCCGCACTCGGCGAGACCGTGGGCGACCGGACCAGGCAGTGCGTCGCGATGGCCGGGCAGGGGGCCGATCGCGGCGACGAGAGCCGGACATGACCGAAACCGAGCCAGCCCTGCGCCGTCCGCGCGGCCGTCCGCGCAGCGAGAAGGCCCGGCTGGCGATCCTCGCCGCCGCCGGCGACCTGATGCTCAGCGGCGGCCTGACCGCGGCCACGATGGACGCCATCGCGGCTCGGGCCGGGGTCGGCAAGGCCACGATCTACAAGTGGTGGCCGTCGCGCGGCGCCGTGGCGCTGGACGGGTTCCTCGACCGGGTCGCCGGCACGTTGGCCATCCCGGAGGGGCTGTCCACGAGTCAGGCGCTGACCTGGCAGATTGGCGAGCTGATCACGCTGCTGCGGGACACCACGGCCGGGCCGCTGATGCGCGCGCTCGTGGCCGCGGCCCAGTCGGACCCGGACATCGCCAGGTCCTTGCGGGAGCGGTGGCTGGCCCCGCGCCGGGCGGTGGCGCTGGAGGTCCTGCGTTCCGGCGTGGAGCGTGGTGAGATACGCCCGGGAATCGACCTGGAGGCCGTGCTGGACGAGCTATTCGCGCCCGTCTACTACCGGCTGTTCTTTGGGCACGGGCGGCTCGATGACGAGCTGGCGGTCACCATGGTCAGCCAGTTGCTGAGCGGCATCAGCGCGGCGCAGTAGGTGGCCACTGGTTGCCGGGCCAGGGCCGGGTCGGCCACTGCGTGCCCGGCTTGCCCGACCAAGGCGCGCCCGACCAAGGCGCGCCCGACCAAGGCGCGCCGCCGGGCCGCGGCCAGGTGGTAGGTGGCCCGGAGCCTCGGCGCCAGCCGCCGGCGGCCCCCATGCCAGAGCCAGGCGCTGTCTGGGAGTATGTCGCCGCGCTGAAGCCCGGTCCGGTGCCGGCACTACTGGCAGTGGCGGCGACGGCATCGCGCGGGCGGGGCTCGCGTTGGCGCCAATGCCGGGCCGCACCCGGTTCGGGCGACCAGGCGCACGGGATCGTCCCGGCCGATAGCGCGGCCGCGGTCACCGTGACTTGCCCGGGCTGATCGCAGTCCGCCGATCCGGTGACCACCAGGCTGAAGAGATGGATGGCGGTGGCGCCGAGGTTCACCGCCGCGACGTGGCTGAAAGCCGCGGGACCGGCGGACTGCGCGGATGGCTGCCCGGAGCCAGCCGCTGCCTGGGGCCCGGACAGCGCTGGCTCCGGGTCGGCGAGCAGCGGCCGAGCGGAGGTCGGTGACGCACCTGGCCCGGTAGCCGCTGGCGGGTGGCGCGACGCGCTGCGGCTGCTGCCGGACGTGGCGGGTGCTGTCGCCCGAGCGGACGATGCGGGCGTGGACGACGCGGGTGCGGACGTGCTCGTCGTCGCTGATCCGGAGGCCACCGTGACCCCGCCAGGCGCAGGGCGCAGAGCGAGCAAGTAGCCCCCGATGGCGGCCATGGCCAGCAGGGCGCCTGCTCCCACCGCCACCGTGCGTTGCCGGGGTGACGAATAGCGCAGCTTGCCGGGCCGCCCGCTAGCGGCTGTCGCGGAATTGGCATCGGGTGAGTGCGTCGGCGTGGCGCCGGGCGAGCTCGCCGAGCCAGCCAGGTAGGCGGCCGCTGCCTCACCCAGGACGAGCGGCGCGAGGGTGTCACGCAGGGCGGCACTGGCGGCGTCGGCGTTTGCCTCGTCGGTGGTGCCGGTGGTGGTCGCTGGGCCGGTGGTGGTCGCTGGGCCGGCGTGGTCGTGACCGGCGGCTGCCGGCTGGGAGAGGCGATAGGCGCGCGCCAGCCCGTCGCGGGCCTGGCCCGCTAGCTCGGCGGCGCCTGCCTCGGGGAGCCCGAGGAGCCGGGCGGCCTCCGTCGGCGTGGCCCCCTCGACTGCGGTATGCCACAGCACCGCGCGCCAGCGCTCCGGCAGGGACAAGAAGGCCGCGACGATGGGCGAGCCCGCCAGGCCAGCCGTGACCGGATCGGCTGACGCCTGACCGGCTGTCGCCGCGTCGGCCAGCAACTGCCCCGGATCGGGAATCTGCTGCTCGTCGATCGGGACCTGCGGGCCGGCGCCGTCCCCATCGCGAGCCGTCCGGCGGACCGCGGTCAGCAGATACGGACGGAACGCGTCGGTTGGCCCGCCGCCGCGGCTGATCGCGTCGAGCACCTGCGCGAACGCCCTGGCCACCGCGTCGTCCGCCGCCGCCTGACCGGCCACGAGATGCCCGGCGAGACGCCGGGCCGCCGCGGCGTGCCGCGCGCGGAGCAGTTCGCAGGGCCTGGGGTCACCCGACCGGATCGCGTTGAGGAGTTCCGCGTCACTGCCGGACATGCTCGCGCCGGATGACTCATTCATCGCCTAACGCCCGCCGCTCCCGCTCCCGCCTGACCAAGTACCCAGGCAAATCATCTCTTGTCCGGCCAGCCAGCGGGGGCCGTTCACCATTATCTCCGGTATCTCCGGCGATGGGGCCAGATAACGGTGGCGGGGCGGCCGGGTCCAAGCCCCGGCCGCCCCGCCACCGCCTAGTTCGCCGGCTTACCAGGGACCTCCCGGAGGCGACGCGCTCGACGCCGGCGCCGATATCGACGGCTGCGCGGTTGACGGCTGCGCGGTTGACGGCATGGCCGGCATGGCCGGCATCGACGGCATGGCAGACATGGCCGGCATCGCCGACGTGGTCGCGCTCGGCGTCATCGGGCTCTCGATTGGCCTGCGAGCCCACGGCGCCGTGTGGTGCCTGGTCGCCCACAGGAAGCCGTCGGTGTTCCCGGCGGCGTCGGTGTAGAAGCCGACGAGGTCGCCCGCGTCATTCACGCCATTGAGGGTGGTGGCGCCGACGCCCTGCGGATCGCTGATCGTCCGGTACCCGCCCGGGCGGGTCCAGGTGAACCCGTAGGTCTTGGCGTTGTTACCGCTTCCGGTCGTGTAAGTGCCGACGACCTCACCGAAGTCGTTGATGCCGAAAGCCTGGGTCGCGGAAGCGCCGGGATATACGAGCGTGGTGCGCCTGCCGAACCAGTGACGCACGAATGACCTGGTCACGCCGGCGGCGTCGGTGTAGAAGCCGGCGATGTCGTTCCGGTTGTTGATGGCCGAAGCCGTCACGCTGGTCGCGCCGAGGATGCTGATGGAGCGGAACCTGTGGCGGGTGATGCTGTAGATGTATCCGTGGTTGTTGCCCTTGGCGTCGGTGTAGAAGCCCACCGCGATATCGGAGTCGTTAACGCCGAGAAGCTGGTTGACCGCCGGCGTGGCGTTGTTCGCGGCGGGGAAGTCGACCGTGGCGTAGTGACCGCCCCAGCTATAGAACCCGAAGTTATCGTTGCTCTGGCTGGCGGTGTTCTGGTTCGACCAGAAGCCCACCGTCACGCCGAGGTCGTTAAGCCCGGTGACCTGGGTCTGCAGGGCGCCGGGGACGTTCTCGTCCTGGTAACGCGTCCCGTTACGGCTCATGACCAGCAGGTATCCCTTGTTCGGGTGACCCTGCGCGCCTGATCCGAAGTACCCGGAGATCTGGCCGCGGTTGTTGATCCCCAGCAGCTGATTGAACGTGGGGTCGTTCTGATTGTCGAGCGTGCTGAACGTCCAGTGACTCGATCGGGACTGATCGTCCATCTGCTGCTGCTCGTGACGCATCTGCTGCTGGTGACGCATCTGCTGCTGGTGCTCACGGCTCGAATTACTCGAAAGGCTGATCTTGGCCGGCCCGTGCGGGATGAGTGCGCTGACAAGTACACCACTCAGGGCAACGCCGCCGATGCCGATCGCTGCCGCTGTTATCTTTCGACTCATCCTGGGCTTGCGCGCAAATGCGCGGTCTCCTTCATGCCTCGTTCTCACGAAGATCCCTTTCCCATCTGATACCTCGCTTCTGGGTCCGCTCCCCAAGCTGGCATCACAACTGCGGCTAGGGTCATCCACCTCCTCCGCAACGGCTCGCAGCCGTTCACGGCGATCCACTGCTGTGTGCATAACTGATCGCGTCAATGACGCTAGTGGCGCAGGACGGCTGTTCGGCGCTCATTCGGGTCCGGGTTCGCGGATCGTAAGATCTGGCCCCGCGGCGGGAAATGTGCCTGCGGTGGCTACGGCGCCCGCTGCTCATGAAACGGCGGTCCAGGGAAATCCCTGGACCGCCGTTTCATGAGGGTGGCAGCTTGCTCGCTCGCGCAGGCCGTTACATCCCTGACGGGTTCATCAGCGTGTGACGACCGTGACCCCGGCGCTGGCCCAGGACTGGCGGCGCTCCCGCGGTCGTGGTGGTCCGCTGCGGCGTGGTGTTGAAGGTCGCGGCGGTCGCCACGCCGTTGCCATCCAGGGTGACCGTCACCGGGTTCGTCAGCCCGAAGTTCTGGCAGTTGAGGTTGGTGAAGGACATGCTCAGCCTGTTCGCCAGGAAGGTGAACAGGTTGTTGCCCACCGCCGGGACCGGTGAGGTGTCGGTGGCGAGCAGGGCCTGGTTGGTGTTGAGGAACGGGGTCTGGATGTTGATCATGTTCTGGCAGAACATCGCCGGGGTGTCGGGTCCGTTGTTCCGCCACGAGACCGGCGGCTCGCCGATTTCCGACCGGTACAGGTTGGTCTTCACGATACTGAAGGCGTTGTTGACCAGCACCATCTCGTCGTTCTCCGGGATCAGCGCGGGCGGATTGGGCTGGGTCTTGGCCGAGGACAGCTCGTTCAGGGCCTGCGAGGTGCTCGGCGTGCCGGCTTGCGACAGGTCGGGCGCCTCGAACGGCGTGCAGCCGAGGACCGGATCGAGGAAGGCGGAGAGCAGCTTGTTGTCGCTCCCGTTGACCAGGTCGGTCGCGCCAGGCAGGGCAGCGGTGTTGGCCGCGTTGAACTGCGCGGTCTGCCCGTTCGCGGTGAGCAGGTAGTCCGTGGTGACATTGTCGCTCGGGTCCTGGTCGATCATGTTGAAGTTCCGCGTCGTCGGGCATGCCTGGCCTGTCTTCGGCGAGACGCCGGCCGACGGCACGACAAGCTTGCCCTGCGCCTCGGCCTGGAACGCCGCCCGGAAGAAGGCGGTGCCGTTGCAGAACGACACCTGACCGAAGACCGACCCATTGAGGCCATTCACGCAATTGCCTTGCTGGAGGGCGGTGGGCGTGGCGCCTACCTGCGTGAGGTCAGTGCCGTTGAAGCCGACGTCGATCGTGACGATCGCCCCGGCGGGCAGGGTCGGTACCACTGGCGCGGCCGCGGGCGTCGTGCCCTGCGTGATGACCAGCGGCTCATACACCGACAGTGCCCCGGTGGCCGGGTTGATAATAGTCGCCTGAACGAAGGCCCCGAGGTTCGCCGCGTTGGCCATGTTGCAGCCAGACGCGGCCGGCGTCGCGCCGTTCGTGCCGGTGAGCTGCCACGGCGTGGCCAGTCCAGTCGCGCTCAGCGGGTTGGTCGGCACGATGATGTCGCAGCTCACATTCGCCACCGCGGCGGGCGGGGTGGCGGCCGACGTGGTGGCGGCCGGCGTCGCAGACGGGCAGGGCGTCGTGGTGGGGGTGGCCGTCGCGGCAGCGGTGGCCGTCGTCGTGGCGGTGGCTGTCGTGATGGGGGTGGCTGTCGTGATGGGGGTGGCTGTCGCGGCAGCGGTTGCTGTCGTGGTGGGGGTGGCCGTCGAGATCGCCGTGGTGGTCGGCGCCGGAGCGGCAGGCGCCGTGGTGGTCGGCGCCGTGGTGGCGGGCGCGGTCAGGGTCGGCGCCGCCGTCGGGAAGTGCCGGTGCCCGTGCCAGTCATTGCTGCCGGGCACTCGCGCCGTTCCGGCCGCTGCCGACGTAGACGCAGCCCCGGCGATGGACGTAGCCGGGGTGACGGCAGCGCTCGGAGATGACGTGGTGCAGGCACTCGCCAGGTTCGCGTTACTGCTGGCGGCGCTGAGCTTGGTCCCGAAGTGGGGCGCGATCAGGAACGCCATTCCCACTGCCAGAACCGCCACCATGAGCCCGGCTACCGCGGCAAGACGCGCCCGTGGCCGCTCCTCCAATTGCCGATAGCGACTGGCGATACTTCTTCGGTAAGACTTGGCGACTCGCCGATAAGACATGGCAACATCTCTCTCTCGGGACCCGCTCCCAGATGGTCACAGTAGACCCAGAAGATAGTCGGTGATACCGAATCGAGATATTAGTAACTTTGTCTGTTTTACTCCCTCGTGTCCGTATACATATCGCTACATTTAGCAAGCGACCTAGCGCGTAACGTAGTTTGGCCAGGTGGGCACGCACCTCAGGGAGAGGGGAAAAGGATCCTGTTCTAGGAGTAGTCGTTGCCGGATGATCGCGGGGGCCGAGAATTATTTGCGGCGGAGGGGCCTCATAGCAGATTAGGAATGCCGGGCGGCGCGACTTCCCCGACTGGTCAGACTTTGGTAATAAGTTCATCTTCCGGCGCCCCGACAATGGTCGGCCACCGCCGTTATAGACTTACACGAAAGTGCCTATGATGGTGGCCATGCTGATGTGAAGGTCATGGTCGGCATCGCTGGGCCCGGCCTCCCGCATACCTTGGCAGCTATGCACCGCCCCGAGCACCCCGAGCACCCTCGAGCGCAGCCGACACGGCGCGCATGACCACCTGGTTCCGCGGCCTGGCCACGCGCCGCCAGTTCTTCGTCGCCGGAGTGGTGCTGCTGGTCGCCGCGGTCGCCTGCGTGCTGGCTGTGTCGATCCTCGGCGGCCGGGCCCGCCTGCCGCCCGGGCTTCCGGCGCAGGGCAGGCCGGGACCGGTGCTGCTCGTTCCCGGTTACGGGGGGAGCACGAGCGCCCTGTCGGTCCTCGCGCGCCATATCCGGGCCACGGGCCGGGCGGCTACCGTCCTGCGCCTGCCCGGCAACGGCACGGGCAGCCTGATCCGCGACGCCGGGGCGCTCAACGACGCGGTCGCCCGCGCGCTGCGCGGCGGGGCGCCATCGGTCGACGTGATCGGCTACTCGGCGGGTGGCGTCGCCACGCTGGTGTGGGCGCGCGAGGACGACGGAGACCGCAAGGCCCGCCGGGTGATCACGCTCGGCTCGCCATTCCACGGGACCGCGCTGGCCGCCGCGGCGCAGGGCTTCGCCCCGGGTGCCTGCCCCGCCGCCTGCGCTCAGCTGGTGCCGGGCAGCAGCCTGCTGGCCGGGCTGGCTGCGGGCACACCTGGACACCTCCCCTGGCTGTCGCTGTGGACGACCGGCGACCAGACCGTTACCCCGCCGGACTCGGCGCGGCTGGCGGGCGCGATCAACGTGCCTATCCAGTCGGTCTGCCCGCGGCAGCGGATCAGCCATGCACAGTTGCCGACCAGCCCGGCGGTCACCGCGATGGTGCTCCGGGCCATCGGGCCGGGCCCGATCCGGCCCCCGGCGCCCGCGGACTGCCGTGGCTGACTGCCGTGGCTGATGACCGTGGCTGATGACCGTGGCGCGGGCCCGGCCGGTCAGGACGTGATCAGCTCGCGATGTCCTTGGTCGCGAAGTGGGCCCAGGCGGCCGCGAGGAAGACCGCGACGTAGACCCCCTGCACGGCCAGGCCGCGGTCGATGTTGCGCCACAGGATCGGGTCACGGAAGAAATCGAGCCACGCCAGCCAGTAGCGCGTCGGCAGGTAGGGACTGATCGCCGAGGCGGAGTTCAGCGTGACCAGCACCTGGCTGGTGATCAGGACGGCGAGCGCGCCGAGCGCGGCTCCGAGGGAGGAGTCGGTGACGGTCGACAGGAACAGCGCGATGGCGCCGACCCCGAGCATGGACACCGAGATGAACGCCACCGCGCCGGCTATCCGCAGCAGCAGGTCACCCGGCGTGAGCCCGGAGCCCGACAGCGAGGTCGCGGCCAGGTTCGACGCGGTGACACCGCCGGGGGTGGCCGCGACCGGCTGCGAGCCGAACAGCAGGATCCCGGCCACGTACGCGGTCCCCGCGACCAGGACCACCGCCGTCAGCACGTACACCACGACGGCGACCAGCTTGGCCGTGAGCAGCCGGGCGCGGCCCACCGGCCTGGCCAGCAGGTAACGGAGCATGCCCGACCCGGCCTCGCCGGCGATGGAGTCACCGCCGATGACGGCGACCGCGATCGGCAGGAAGACCGGCAGCACGATCGCGAGCGCCGCCGCCGGGTACAGCGACCCGCTGGACAGCACATCCGAGAGCAGGACGGGTCCCTGGCCGGGCGGCGGCGCCAGGTGAGTGACCGCGACGAACACCGCCACGAGTACCGGGAGCCCGCACAGGAGGGCCAGGCTCACCCAGTTCCGCGGCCGTCGCGCCAGCTTCACCAGCTCGACCCTGATCATCTGGAACCGCCGTCCTTCTGGTCCGGTCCGTCCCCGTCTCCGGCCTGCGCTCCGGGCCCGGCTGGCCGGTCGACGCGGTCCGCGCCGGCGCTGGTGAGCGAGAGAACGAGGTCTTCCAGCGACCGGCGCTCGGGTCGCAGCTCGTCGACCGGGATGCCCGCCGAGACCAGGCGGGCATTGAGCGCCGCCGCGTCCGGCGCCGCGACGATCAGCAGGTCGCCGTCGCGGTGCTGCACCTGTCCGTCCAGGGCTGCCGCCACGCGACCGGGGTCGGTGCTGCGGATGACAAGCCGGCCGGTCGGCGCCTGCAGCGTCGCGAGGTCGTCTTGCAGGATGAGCCGCCCGCGGTCGATGATGCCGACCCGGCCGCACAGCTGCTCGACCTCGCTCAGCTGATGGCTGGACAGGAAGATGGTGGTCCCGGCCTCGTTGAGCGCGGTCATCAGGTCGCGCATCTCGCGGATGCCCCGCGGATCCAGGCCGTTGGCCGGCTCGTCGAGGATCAGCAGCCTGGGTGCCCGCAGCAGCGCGGCGGCCAGCCCGAGCCGCTGCCGCATGCCGAGGGAGTACTTGGCGACCGCGCGGTTATCGATCCCGGCCAGCCCGACCCGTTCGAGTGCCTCTGCGATCCTGGCCTGGCGGCTGCGGCGGCCGCCGGCCGGGCCCGCGGCGTCGATGAGGGCGAGGTTAGCCCGGCCCGACAGGTGCCGGTACGCAGACGGGCCCTCCACTAGCGAGCCGACCTGTGCCAGCACCTCCGGCCCGCTCGCCGGCATCGGCTTGCCCAGCACCTCGATCTGGCCGCTGGTGGCGTAGACCAGGCCGAGCAGCATCCGGATCACCGTGGTCTTGCCGGACCCGTTGGGGCCCAGGAATCCATAACGGTCGCCCTCGCGGACGTCCAGGCTGACCTGATCGACGGCCAGGAAGCTTCCGAAGCGCTTCGTGAGCGACCGCGTGACGATCATCTTGCCCTCTCGATCAGCGCCAGCAGGTCGCCGGCGGCGTTTTCCAGCGTCGCCGCGGTCACCGGCCCGGCGAGCAGGAACGTCAGCCCGCCGAACCGGTCGGAGGTAGCCAGCAGGACGGTCAGCAGCGGCGTCCGGACGAGGACGGCGCTGCCGCCGGGCAGCGTGATCGTGCCGGCGCCCGCCGAGGTGGCGGCCTGGACCAGTTGCGGGCCGGTCCGGCCCGGGATCGGCAGGAGGGCCAGCCGGGCGAACCCCGTGCCGTAGAACGCCACGCCGGTGAGGTCTCCTGGCGTCGCGCTCAGCCGCAGGCCGCCGAGCTCGGGGGGCCACGGATGGCGGCGGCCGCCGTTCAGGATGCCGTTCAGCGATGACAGCCGGGCCGTGGCCTGGTCGACGCCCGGGGCCGGGTGCGGAATGACGGTGGCCAGCGCCGGGCGGCGCAGGCTGAACTGCAGGAAGTCGCTGACCAGGATCGGCTGGCTGGCACCGCGCGCGAAGACCTTCACCGCTACCGGCAGGCCGCTGGCCGGGTCGGCCCAGACCTCGATCGCGCCCACGGTCGTGGTCGGGCTAGCCGGCACGAGCCGCAGCCCGGCCGCGTCCACCCCCGCAACCCGCAGGGACGGCAGCCGGGACAGGCGATCGGCGGGGGCGGCGAGCCTGAGCAGTCGGCCAGCCAGCGCGGGGGGCAGCAGGTCGGCCGCCCGCGGCAACCGGACCGGCTGGGCGCCGACCACCCGGGTGAGCAGGTTGCCCGCCTGGTACCACAGGAAGGTGCGCCGGCAGACCTGGTAAACATCGTTCTCTCCCGCCGTTCCGAGGGTGTCGGCGCGCCAGTGGGCGGGCGAGCGGTACCAGGCGTACTGCTCGGTGGTGCCATCCAGGAGCTTGCTGACGTCCGAGAGGTCAGGCAGTGTCGGCAGGCCGAAGTCCGCCGTGCTCTCGACGTACCCCTCGTAGGGCACGGTCACGGACGCCAGGATGCGAGCGCGTAGCGCGGTGGCGGTGATCGACGATCCGGGAACCGGGATCGCCGCCACGATCGCCGGGATGGAGCAGAGCACGGCGACGCCGCAGACCACGACGGCCCAGCGCCAGCGAACCTGGCGGCTCACGAAGCGCACGGCCGGTTCCTCATCGCTGTGGTGGCCACCACACCATCGTCACATTGCGGCGCCGTGCAAGAAACCCGCACGTCAGCGACCGCGCTCGGCCGCCAGGGCCGCCTTCCGGGCCCGGCCGCGGGCTGAGGCGCGGCGTAGCGCGACGGCGTAGGAGGCCGCCGACGCCAGGAACAGCGCGCCCGTGACCGCCAGCCAGCGCCACAGGTAAGGCTGGGCGGTCAGCCCGCTCGCGCGGTGATACGTACCCGCCGACAGGCCCAGGATCAGCGGGAACCACACCACCAGCAGCAGGAGCGAGAACGCGACGGGTATCCGCAGGTAGTTAATGACCGGCGGTCCCGGCGGT
>DATKRH010000049.1:0-37968 GCA_035532295.1 Streptosporangiaceae bacterium | reverse complement strand
CGTAGGCTGAGCCGACGGTTTTACAGACCGCTCCCTTTGGCCACTCGGGCAACCTGCCTAGCGCCGTCCGGTAGAGGACAGACTCTGAGAAGGATAGCGGAAGTCGCCCCGTGGGTCAGCACGCGGATCACATCGCAACGGACAACAAGGCCGCAAGACCCGCCGCCAGGCCCCGCCGGCGGACCAGCCACCTCGCCACACCCCGCACCAGCGGCCATCAGCGCGCTCCTGGCGCTAACCTGGAGTCGTGGCAGCGGAATCCTCATTCGACATCGTCTCGAAGATCAACCATCAGGAAGTCGACAACGCGCTGAACCAGACAGCCAAGGAGATCGGCACGCGCTTCGACTTCCGTGGCGTGGGCGCCTCGATCGCCTGGTCCGGGGAGCAGGGCGTGGAGATCAAGGCCAACAGCGAGGAACGCGCGAAGGCCGTGCTGGACGCCTTCAAGGACAAACTGGTCAAGCGCTCGGTCTCGCTCAAGGTCCTGGACGAGGGCGAGCCGAAGCTCTCGGGCAAGGAGTACCGGCTCAGCGTCAGCCTCAAGGAGGGCATCTCCCAGGATGACGCGAAGAAGATCTCCAAGATCATCCGGGATGAGGGCCCCAAGGGCATCCGGGCCCAGGTCCAGGGCGACGAGCTACGCGTCTCGTCCAAGAAGAAGGACGACCTGCAGGAAGTGATCAGCCTGCTCAAGGGCCGGGAGTTCGACTTCGCCCTGCAGTTCGTCAACTACCGGTAGCGGCTTCTGGCTGCGCCCGATGAAACACGATCCCGCAGCCGCCCGGGAGACGGTATGCCGCCCGGCTTCGCCGAGCGCCTGAGGCACTACGCCCAGGACAATGGTATGACCGACTATGCGCTCGATAGCCTGGAGCGGCGCATCAGCGACCTCGAGGAAGTCGCGGCGGCCCGCTGGCCGCGTCGACTGGTCGTAGCGTTCCGGCTGGGCCGGTCGCTGCGCCGGCCAGTTGCCCCCGGACCCCGGCGGCAGAGACGTTCGCCGACCGGCGGCCAGCACGCGGGAGCGATCGTGCCCGGAGACGGCTTCTGGACGGCGCGCGCGAGTACCTCGACGCGGTCTGCCCGCACAAGGTCACGGCGCGCCCGCACTCGGTGCTGGTCCGGGAGGCAGCCGAGTTGCGACGCCAACTCGGCCAGGTCGTCGACGTCATCGGCCAGGGCACCGTGCTCAGCCCGCACCAGCACGAGGTCCTGGGCCAGCCGCTCGCCGACGCGGTGACCTACCGCGACCCGGCCTGGTTCTGTCAGGACCACGCCGACGACCTCGACAAGACCGACGCCTACCTGGCGCTCGGGCGATCGCTCGGGATCGAGGTTGACCGATGAGCAGCACGTACAGCACACGAGCGAGCCGGTGCGGCGCAGGATCGACTCGTATTCCACTTGTTGAGGGAAATTAGCCTCCGGTGGCGCGGAAAACGTCGAAAAAAATCTCCGGGCGCGCCGACCCGCTCCACTGTCAGGTAATCGCTGCCGACCTGCTGGAGGTAGTAGCTGAGCTGTAATCCGGCGGGGCCAGCGCCGACGATGATATATCGATGATATTCGAACGCCTCCTCGGGCCCGTGCGGTGCCCGGTGCCGCGCAGGCGCTCAGTGTCGGACATGCAGTCTGGCTGAGGCCGGCCAGGCTGAGCGGCGGCCGCCCACCAGGCTGAGCGGCGGGCAGCGGGCCGTCATGGTCACCCTCATGACCAGCCGCCACGATCACGGCCACGATCACGGGCATGGGGCGGCCGCCAGGATAGGGCAGCCTGGAGGTTGACCGAATGGCAGTCGGCGGGCATACTAAAAACGCTATCTATTATCACAATGCAGGAGATATCATGCCGCATATTACTCTGACCTCTGATGAGCCAGGAATTCGCGGCCTGTTCAAGTTTAGGCCAGAAACCGCCCGCCCTTTAAACGAGCTGGTTGAGGTACTGCTGCGCGGGCCGAGTACCTTGACCCCTGGTGAGCGCGAACTCATCGCTGCCTATGTGTCGACGCTGAACGAGTGCCGGTACTGCTCATCCTCACATGGCGCCTATGCTGCCGCGCAGTTGCCGGGCGGCGCGACGCTGGTGGACCAGGTCCGCGCCGACGCCGCAGATGCACCGATCTCGGACAAGCTGAAAGCCCTGCTGAAGATCGCGGCTGCCGTACAGAAAGGCGGCCTCAAGGTGACCGAGCAGGACGTGGCCTCGGCTCGTGCGGCGGGTGCGACGGATCTCGAGATCCACGACTGCGTGCTGATCGCGGCGGCGTTCTGCATGTTCAATCGGTACGTCGACGGACTGGCCACGATCGCTCCTGAGGACCCCGCCGTCTACGCCACGCGGGCGCAGCGGATCGTCACGGACGGTTATCTGGCCATGCTGGCCGAAACTCGTTGACGCCCTGCTAGTCAGGGGCAGATAGCTCCAGCACGCCACAGCACCGGGACGCCACGCGGGGGGAGCGTTACCCCTCGCGTGGCGCCGAGTGAGACTGGCAGCCCCTTATCGCCGGTTCAGGTTGGCCAGCAGCCCATCGATCTCGGCCTTGTGCCGGCCGATCGCGGTCGCCAGCGAGCGGGCCTCCTGCAGGGCCATGTGACTGCCCTGCCGGTGCTCGATGGTCATCCTCTCCAGGACCGGGACGATGTCGCCCGGGCTGGGCGTCGCCAGCCATTGCTCGTAGACGGCCGCCGCGCCCTGACGGTAGGAGTCCGCGGTCGCGACCTCCAGGATCAAGTCGCGCATCTCCTCGACGGACTGGGCGCGGTGGTCCAGCCGCGCGCCCGAGCCCTGCGCGATCACGAAGCTGGAGACGGGCGTTGCCTCGATCTTCTTCGCCGGCAGTTCCCAGTTCCCCGCCGGGGCGGCCGTCTGCTCACGCAGCCCGAGCTCGATGCCCACCTGGTAGAGCCCGGACTGGAGGGGATCGGGCTGCTCCCCGGCGAGTTTCAGCAGGAGAGACTCGTCCTTGATGTCGCAGACCAGATGCGGAACCTTCGCCACCGCCGCGGCCGAGTAGGTGCCAATCCCGCCGTGGTGGATCAGCGCCGAGCAGGTCGGCAGGAGGTGGGTGAGGTTCACCCATTCGATCGTGCGGACGTTGTCAGGGACCCTTTTTACCCCGTCGAGCTGCGCGCTGTTCAGGGTCGCCACCACCTCGAGGTCCAAACCGTCGAGGGCCTCCATGATCTTCGGTGTCCGGTCCCAGTCGCCGACGATGAACCGCCGGGTCGACTCGCCCAGCGACATGGCCACCCGCGGCCGCTCCGGCACCTCATGCAGCCACGTCGGGAATACCTGCGGCCCCGCGTAGGGAACGTGCCGCATGTGAACCCTCGTCGCCCTGCTCGGCAGGCCCATGCCCTCGGGGATCGAGTCCACCGTCCACTGGCCGATGAGCAGTTCCTTATCGACCTCGATGCCGTATCGCTCGGCCAGTGGCCGCAGCATGGTCGCGAGGGGGTTCTCGTCCAGGCCGGCCGCCCTGAGCTGGTCCGCGCACTCGGCGAGCCTTTCCAGGCAGAAGGCGAAAACGTCCTCACCGTTGGCCAGCCGCGCATGCGCCGCACCGCAGGCGCGCGCGGCCACCGCGCCGCCCGGAATGGTGACATCCCACAAGACCAGGTCCGGCCGCCAGCTGCGCGCGAAATCCACGAGGTCGGCGGCTTCCGGGCGATCCATGCGCACATAGTCCGAGATCGGTACGAACAGGTACTGGTAGAAGGTGATCCAGCGCTCGCGTTCCTCGGCGGTCAGCCCCATGGCCCGCGCATAACGATCGACGTCCTCGGGGGTCTTGGGCGCGCTGCCCGCGTCGGTCAGGCGCACCGGGGGCCCGTCGGGGTCTCCGAGAGCCACGGGCGTCAGTCCAGTGCTGCTGATCTGCTCGGCGGCGCTGGCATGCGACGCGATCCGGACCTCGTGTCCAGCGCTCTGCAGGGCCCACGCCAGGGGCACGACCGGGTAGAGGTGCGCGATTGAGTTAGGGTAAATGGTGAACAGGACGCGCATCGGATCTCCTTCGTGGCACTGCCAATTTGGCCGCGTTCATGTCACATCTAGACGTGGACGTCCGGCACGTCGCTAGGGCTCGTGACAACGTGGACGTCCGGCACATAGAGAATCCATTTGCCGCCGCTCTCACGGAATCGCTGCTCTTTCGCCATGATTTCCGCGGCATGATTCCAGGCAAAGAGCAGCGCGTAGTCCGGATAGTCGTCGGCGAATTCCGCCGGTGGCCGCACCGGTATGTGCGATCCGGGAATCAGGTAGCCCTGCTTCTCCGGCGTCGAATCACAGACGAACGGGAGGAGATCGGGTCCGATTTCACAGAAATTGGACACGGTCGTCGTCTTGGCCGGCGCGCCGTAGCCGAGCACTCGGCCGCCCGTCGCGCGAATGCCCCGCAGCAGGGCGACCAGGTCGTCCCTGACGCGCCGCACGGCCTCCCCGAAGTGGCCCAGGGCGACTGGGTCGGCCAGGCCGGCGGTGATTTCCCTGGCGAGCAGTTCGCCGACCGCGGGCGTCGGGGTACGGGCGCCCGGCCTGGCGATCGTGTAGCGGATCTCGCCGCCGTGCAGCGGTACGTGCTCGACGTCGACGAGCTCAAAGCCGAAGCGGGCGGCCGCGGCCTGCACGGACCGGACGGTGAAGTAGAAGACGTGCTCGTCGTAGATCTGGTCGAACGCCATCATGTGAACGATGGTGCCGAGGTACGGCTCCTCGAATACGAAGACGCCCTCGACCGACAGGAGCGCGTCCACGCCCCGCATGAGCCCGCCGATATCGGCGATATGGCAGATGGTGTTGGCCCCGAAGATGACGTCCGCCCGCCCATGCCGGTCACGGATCTCGACGGCCGCATCCGCGTCGAAGAACTTCATGAGCACGTTGACGCCCCTGGCGGCCGCCACCTCGGCGACCCCCTTGGCGGGCTCGACGCCGAGGTGCCGGACGCCGGCCCGGGCGATAGTCTCGAGCATGACTCCGTCGTTGCACCCGATCTCGACGATTAACGGATCGGGTCCAGTGAGCTCCGCTTCGAGGAAATGACGGGCGTCCTGCTCGAAATGCCGACGGTGGGCGGCCGATCCTGACGCCTGGTAACGATAGGTCTCGTTATACCGGACGTCTTGCGGTATTTCCTCGATCAGCTGGGCCATCGTGCAGGAGCCGCACATTCCGACGGCGAGCCGGAAGAAGAACTCGTGATCGACAGCGTCCGGCAGGAGAAAGGCGTTCGCGGAAGGCTGCCGTCCCAGGTCCAGGAATTCCCGGACCTCACCGCGGCAGACGCGGCAGGCCCGGCGCCGTGGGGAGCCCGTCATCACGTCGGGATGGCGGTGGTCAGCCCGCCGTCGATCACGAGTTCCTGGCCGGTGATATAGGAGGACTGGGGTGACAGCAGGAAGGCCACGACGTTAGCGACGTCCTCGCCCTGTCCCAGCCGGCCCAGCACCACCATCTGCCGGTGGGTCTCCCGCAGCTCATCGGTGGTGCAGATGGAGTTGAACATGTCCGTCTCTATGTAACCAGGGCTAATGGCATTGACCCTGATGCCCCGCTGGGCCAGGTCGGCGCCGAGCGTATGGGCCAGATTGGCCACCGCCGCCTTGGTCGCGGCGTAAACCGAGGTGAAGGCAATGCCCCGGTGGATCAGCCAGGACCCGTTCAGGACCACCGACGCACCGTCGTTGAGCAGCGGCAGCGCCTTGGCCACGGTGAAGTACACGCCCTTGAAATTAACGCCGACCAGCTCGTCGAATTCGGTCTCGGAGACGTCCGCGCTGCGGGAGAAGTTGGCTACCCCAGCGTTAGCGAAGACGCCGTCTAGCCGGCCGAACCGCTGCCCGGCCGCGGCCATCAGCGCGTCGAGGTCGCTGGTGGTGGCTACGTCGGTGGGCACGGCGAGCACCCTGTCCGGGGCGTTGAGGTCCTTCACCGCGGCTTCCAGCCGATCACGGTTGCGGCCCGCGAGTACGACACTCGCGCCCACGTCGACAAGGCGGTGCGCGGTGGCCAGGCCTATGCCGCTGCCGCCGCCGGTGATGAGGATGGTCTTGCCATCGAATCGCGTCATGCGAGAAGCGTGACAGTCACCCCCTGGACGTCGCATCTCCCGAATTGCGATCGCCCGCGGCCGGGTAATCTCCGGCCGATGCGCCCAAGAGCCGATGCGCCCAAGACGCCGATGCGCCCAAGACCACTAGCGCGCAATCGGGGAGATGCGCTGAAGATCCGGCGCGTCCGATGATGCGGTGGGCGGCTCTGGCGAAACGCAGCTGCTCGGCTCATTGCTCTTCTCCCGCAACGGTACGGGTGCTTCCCCATGATCCTCAGGAGGACTGAGTGGACCTGACGCAATCGCCGCCGCGCACGGAATTGGTGCGACGCGCCTCGGAGCTGGTGCCCCTACTCCAGGCGAATGCGCTCTGGACGGAAGAAAACCGGCGTCTGCACGACGAGTCCATCGAGGCCATGTCGGACGCCGGATTCTTCAGAATGCGCGTCCCCATTCGCTACGGGGGATTTGAGTCCGATACCGCTACCCTGAGCGAGGTGGCCGCCGAGCTGGCGCGAGGCGATGGTTCGGCCGCGTGGACGTTGGCGGTGTGGTCGATTCCCGCCTGGATGACCGGCCTGTTCCCGGACGAGGTCCAGGACGAGGTGTTCTCGGTCCCCCAGGTGCGCGTGTGCGGAACGCTCAGCCCCGGCGGCATGGCCGTTCCCGCCGACGGCGGCTTCGTGGTGACCGGGAAGTGGGGTTTCATCAGCGGTGCCCGGCACAGCCACTGGCAGGAGATCATCGCTGTGACGCCGGCGCCAGACGGCGGAATGCAGCCCGTCATGGCGCTCGTACCGATGTCGGATCTGCAGATCGTCGATGACTGGTATACATCCGGCCTGCGGGGCTCCGGCAGCGTCACCACCATAGCGAGCGAGGTGTTCGTTCCGCGGGAACGGACTCTTCCCTTGGGTGCGGTCCTGCAGCAGCAGTACGCGTCGAGGGCCAACGCCGACTCGCCGATGTTCCGGGCCCCGATGCTGCCAGTCGCGTCCGCCTCCTCGGTCGGCACGATGATCGGCCTGGCGACCGCCGCGCGGGAAAACTTCCTCCAGCGGCTGCCTGGCCGGAAGATCACTTACACCAGCTACGAGAGTCAGGGCGAGGCTCCCCTCACGCATCTGCAGGTCGCCGAGGCGACGATGAAGATCGATGAGGCGAAGTTCCAGGCGGGCCGGCTGACCGAGCTCGTCGATTCCAAGGGCGTCACGGGCCAGCCGTGGACGCTGGAGGAACGTGTTCTCGCCCGGGCGTGCATGGGCCGGGCCTGCCAGCTGGGGAAAGAGGCGGTAGATCTCCTCAACTCGGCCAGTGGCGGTTCGTCGATCTACCACGATGTGCCGATCCAGCGCATCCAGCGGGATGCGCAGGCGATCACCATGCACGCCCTCATGCATCCGGACACCAATGCTGAGCTCTACGGCCGGATCATCTGCGGCCTGGAGCCCAACTCCGCCTACATCTGAGCGGCGTAATGCGGCCTTTCTTGGAGGTAGCGAATATATGAGCAGTGACATCAATGACCGGGCCATCGTGCTCGGCGGAAGCATGGCGGGACTTCTCGCCGCCCGGGTACTCGCAGAGTTCTACCGGGACGTGCTGATAGTGGACCGCGACAAGGTGCTCGGGGTGCAGAAGCCGCGCCGCGGAGCGCCGCACACCGTGCACGCGCACGGGCTGCACGCGCGCGGTCATCTGATCATGGAGGAGCTGTTCCCTGGCCTCACGGACGAGCTGAGGGGGGCCGGCGTTCCGACGGGTGATCTCGGCGAGATGCGCTGGTTCTTCAACGCCCGGCAGCTGAAGCCAGCCCATACCGGCCTGGTCTCGGTGACCGCGCCCCGCCCGGTGCTGGAGAACCATGTCCGCAACCGGGTGGCGGACCTGCCCAACGTGACGGTCCTGGAGAGCTGCGACATCCTCGCGCTGGTGCCCTCACCCGACCATGAGCGGATCGTCGGCGTGCGCGTGCAGCGGCGCGCCGAGGGCGCCGCGCAGGAGATCCTGGACGCCGGGCTCGTGGTGGACGCCACCGGCCGCGGCTCGCGCACGCCGGCCTGGCTGACGGAACTGGGCTACTCGCGGCCCATCGAGGAACGGGTGAAGGTCGGCCTGGCCTACACCACCCGGCACTACCGGACGCGGCCGGAGATGTTCGACGGCGTCCAGTCGATCAACCCGGTGGCGTCGCCCGCTCACCCGCGCGGCGCGTTCTTCGGCCAGGTGGGCCGGGACCTGTGTATTTTGTCCCTCACCGGGATCCTGGGCGACCACCCGCCGACCGACCCCGATGCCTTCCTGGCATTCGCCCGGTCGCTGCCCGTGCCCGACGTGTACGAGGCTGTGCGGGACGCCGAGGCCCTCGACGACCCGGTGCGCTTCCAGTTCCCGGCGAGCGTGCGGCGCCGTTATGAACGGCTGACCAGGTTCCCGGGCAACCTGCTGGTCCTCGGCGACGCGGTGTGCAGCTTCAACCCGGTGTACGGACAGGGCATGAGCGTCGCCGCGCTCGAGGCGATCACCCTCCGAGATCACCTGCGCCGCGGCGTCCCGCCGCACCCGCGTCAGTTCCTCGCCGACGTGGCCCGGGTTATCGACGTCCCGTGGGAGATCTCCGCGGGCGGTGACCTGGACTTCCCCGGTGTCGAAGGCAAGCGAACCCTCAAGATCAAGCTAGGCAACGCCTACATGGGCCGGCTGCAGTACGCCGCGACCAAGGACGCCAAGGTCACCGAGGGGTTCATGCGCGTGGCCGGCCTCATCGACCCGCCCCAGGCACTGATGCGCCCCCCGATGCTCGGCCGCGTTCTGCGGCACGCGCTCCGCCGTCCGGCGGCGGGCCAGCCCTGACGGCCAGCCCTGACGGCCAGCCCTGACGGCAGGGACACCAGCGGCCCTGCCCTCGATCGGAACCACGATCGAGGGCAGGGCCGCTGCGGGCTGAGAAATCAGCCGGCCAGCTGAGGGTTCTCGGCTTCGGCCGGCTCGAACGCCGGGACCGGCATGGCACCGGTCGGGGAGACGTACCGGAGCCCAAGGTACGCGACGGCCCCGAGGGCGACGAACAGCACGGCCGTGCAGATGGCGACGACGTGCAGCCCGCTGGTGAACGCACCCCGGGAGGAATGCAGCAGCGCGGCGCCGACCGCACCGCGCATGCTCCCGGCGGTCGACACGGCGCCGGCGATGCTCGCGCGGGCCGTGCCGGCCGCCGCGGCCGGTACCGCGGCCGGAACCGATAGGTCGCTGCGGTAGACGATAGTGCTGACCACGCCCAGCAGGGCCACCCCGAGTGCGGCGCCGAGCTCGCCGGCGGTCGCCGACACCGAGCCCGCCGATCCGGCCTTCTGCGGCGGGGCAGCCGACATGACGAGGAAGCTGCCCATCATGCTGACGGGGCTGCCGCCGACGTATACCAGGACGAGACCGGTGATCAGGGCGGCCAGCCCGCCCGCGGTGCCCACGGTAGTGATCACCAGCAGGCCGGCCACGCCGATCACCGCGCCCGCCATGAGGAGGTAGGCCGGACGGATCTTCTGGGCGAGCCGCATCGCCAGGTTGCCGACGACGACCATGGCGAGGGAAGGCGCGATAAGCCACAGCGCCACGTGGACGGGGGACATGCCCCTGACCATCTGCATGAACAGGGTGACCGTCAGGCCGGTCCCCCCCATGATCACGGCAATGAGCAGGCCGAGCAGCAGCGCGGCGCTCAGCGCGCGAATCCGGAACAACCCCAGGTCGAGCAGGGGGCTGTCGATCGTGCGCTGCCGCTGCACGAAGATCAGGGCGAGGATCACCCCGGCCACGATCGCCACCACCGGCGGCACGCTAAAGCCACTGCTGCCCAGCGTCTTGATGCCGTAGACGGTCGGGATGATGGCGCCCAGGGACAGGACGACGCTGACCAGATCCAGCCGGCCCGCATGCGGATTGCGGAATTCTGGCAGCAGGAACGGGCCAGTGAGCAGCAGCAGCCCCATGACCGGCAGGCTGATCAGGAAGACCGAGCCCCACCAGAACGCCCCCAGCAGCAGGCCGCCGACGATCGGACCGCTGATGAGGCCGAGCATGATGGAGGACCCCCACGCCCCCATCGCGGTGGCCATCTCCTTGGGATTGCGGAACATGGCGGCGATCAGCGCCAGAACCGACGGCATGATCGTCGCCCCGGCAATGCCGATGAGCGCGCGGGCGCCGATCAGCATGGCGGTCGATGTCGAGAAGGCGGCCAGCAGGGAGCCGATGATGAACAGCGCCGCTCCGCCCAGCAGCACCTTACGGCGGCCGATCCGGTCGCCCAGCGTGCCCATGGTGATCAGGAATCCGGCGATCATGAATCCGTAAATATCGGCGATCCACAACTGCTGAATGCTGCTGGCGCCCAGATCCGCGCTGATATGCGGCAGCGCCAGGACTGTCACGCTGATGTCCACGGTCGCCAGCATGGTGGGCAGGCATAGCACGGCCAGCCCTACCCACTGCCGCCAGCCAGCCTTGGGGAGAGCATTTGCTGTCATCATGCTCCTGTTCCTCTCGTCGTGGGAATCGAGCCGTCGAACGCGGCTCAATAAGCCTGACATTGGCCGTAGCACCGCACATCCTGACGATTGCGGCACCCTTTCCCGCAATTCCGGCAATGATCATTCCTCCCGGAATTGCGGAAGGCGCGATATGCCAATCGGGTCGGCCCGCCTAGGTGGCGATTTCGATTCGGGCATGGTCGCCGACCACGATGCGATGGCGGATCTCGCCGTCGCCGCGGGGGCCGATGCTGGCGGACCGGCCAATGAGGCAGCCGTGCAGGCCGGACACGGCCGAGATCGAGGTGCCGTCGAGCACGACGGAATCGGCCAGGTCAGTGCCGCGCAGCACGCAGTCCCGGCCGATGGAGGTGTTCGGCCCTATGTGGCTGTCCTCGATCAGGGTATTTGCGCCGATGATCGCCGGCCCCTCGATCCGCGAGCGCACCACCCGCGCCCCCGGCTCGACGACGGCACCCCGCAGTTCGCTGGAGGCATCGACCTGGCCGGCGATCGCGGGACGCAGCTCGCCGAGCAGCCTGCGGTTGCACTCCAGGACGTCCTCCACCCGCCCGGCGTCCTTCCAGAAGCCGCTGTATTCGCGGGCCCTCACCTCGGCACCATGGCTGACCAGCCACTGGATCGCGTCGGTGATCTCCAGCTCGCCCCGGGCGCTGCAGGCGATGGCGGTGACCGCCTCGTGAATGGCCGCGGTGAAGAAGTACACGCCGACGATGGCCAGGCGACTGCCCGGCTGCGCGGGTTTCTCCACCAGTCGCTGAACCACCCCGTCGGCATCGACCTCCGCCACGCCGTAAGCCCGGGGGTCGGGCACCTCGTGCACGACGATGTGCGCGGCCGGGCGGCTCGCCCGGAATTCCTCGGCGATCTCGACGACCCCGTCCTGCAGGATGTTGTCGCCGAGGTACATCACGAAGTCGTCCTCGGCGAGGAACGGGCGCGCGAGTAGCACGGCGTGGGCCAGGCCCAGGGGCCGGTCCTGCCGGATGTAGGTGATGTGCGCCCCGAATCGGGAACCATCGCCGACCGCCTCGGCGATCTCCGCTGCCCAGTCGCCGACGACGAGGGCGATCTCGGTCACCCCCAGCGCGCGGATGTTACCGAGCACGTGCTCCAGGACCGGCCTGTTAGCGATCGGGATGAGCTGCTTGGGCATCGAGTAGCTGAAAGGCCGGAGGCGGACACCCGACCCGCCCGACAACACCAGAGCCTTCACAACGGCCCTCTCCTTCGTGGGGATAAGGCGGCCAGTTCCTCAGGCCGGATGAACCGTCATCGGCAAGCCGCCGCGTATCCGGAGGGAGAGCATGGGCTCGGGGACCACTTGGTAGCCCGGCACCGTGGCGAACCGGCACTCGCGGGCCATCAGGGACAGGGCAAAGGTGGCCTCCAGCATTCCGAGGTTGTTTCCCACGCAGAACCGCGGCCCGGCGCCGAAGGGGATGTAGGCGTACCGCGGCCGTCGGGCGGCCCGGCCCGCGTCGAAGCGGTCCGGGTCGAACCTGTCTGGGTCGTCCCAGTAGGCCGGGTGGCGGTGCAGCGTATAGGGGCAGATCAGAACGTCGGCGCCGGCGGGGACGTGGTACCCCCCCACCTCGTCCTCGGCCTGGGCTTGCCGGGAGAGCATCCACACCGGGGGATAGAGCCGCATGACCTCCTGGATAACGCTCGTGGTGTACGTCAGCCGGTGCAGGTCGTCGTAGCCGGGCATCCGGTCCCCGAGGACCTCGACGGCCTCGGCATGCAGCCGCGCCTGGACCCGCGGGTGAGCATTGATCAGGTGCAGGGCCCAGCCGAGCGTGCTCGCCGTCGTCTCGTGACCGGCGAGCAGCAGGGTGATCAGCTCGTCGCGGAGACGCTGGTCGCCGGCCACCGGGTCGGGTGCCTGCCGGGCGGCGGCGATCAGCCGGGACAGAACGTCATCGGCGCCCCCGTGGTTGATAGCCCCGTGGTTGATAGCCCCGTGGTTGATGACCAGCCGGTCGGCGACCTCCCGCAGCTGCCCTCGCGCGCGCCGGAAGCGCAGGTGCCCGGGCAGGGGCAGCCACAACGGCATCATGCTCAGCGAGACCATCTCGAACATCGCCTGGTCCTGGACGGCCTCGAACGCGTGGCCTATCGAGGCGAAGGCCCCCAGATCGGCGTCGAGCAAGGTGCGTCCGAGCACGCCTAGGGCGAATCGGGTGAGCTCACTCATCACCTCGACCGGTGCTCCGCCCTGATGTGCCTGGAGCCTGCCGACCAGGCTGGCCGCCTCTTCCGCGACGACCGTCGCCTGCCGGGCGATCCGGTTGCTCTGAAACGCTGGCGCAATCGTGGTGCGCTGGTCACGCCACAGGTCGCCTTCGCTGGTCAGCAGGCCATCGCCGAGGACCCGGCGCGCCTGCGCCAGCCCGATCCCCTTGTGGTAATTGGCGCTGTTGTCGGCCAGGACGTGCTTGGCGTGGTCGGGGTGGTTGAAGATATAGAGGAGTTTGGGGGGCAGGGACACCCGGACCGCGTCCCCGTACTGGGCGACCGCCGAGCTCATCAGGCCAAGTCGGTCCCGGACGAGCCTGACAAAGATGCCTGGCAGGGCGCGGCGGGGTGGCCCCGGCGGTGTCCGGCGAAGGGCCGGCTCCGGGGCGGAAGTGCCGGCTGGCCGGCCGGTGTGGCTCATGCTGTCACCTCGGTGGGTTTCGGGCTGAGCTGATGGAAGCGGCCGTCGAAGAACAGCAGGGCGTCGCCGGCGGCCCGCCGCTCTATCGACAGCAGCTTCCCCGTGAAGATCGTGTGGTCGCCGCCGTCGAAGGTGCGCCACAGTTCGCACTCGAAGCTGGCCAGGGCGCCGTCGATGAGCGGCACCCCGGTCAGCCGTCCGGGAAGCCAGCCGATGGTGTCGAACTGGGCCGCGCCGAACTGTCGCCATCGGTCAGCGAAATGCCGGGCCACTGGCTCCTGGTGGGCGGCCAGCACCGATATCCCGAAAGACTTGGCCAGCTGGAGGCTGCGGTGCATTTTCGCGCCGTGGGCTACGCAGATCAGGACGAGGGGCGGATCGAGCGAGACGGAGGCGAAGGAGTTCGCCGTCATGCCGTGGGGGCTGGCGCCGCCGACGGTCACGATGGTGACGCCCGTGGCGAAGGCGCCGAACGCCCTGCGGAGCAGTCGCTCGTCCGCTACGTCGTCGGGGGATACCCGGGCGGCGCTCACGCGAGCTATGCCCCCTCGACCAGGGCCGCGGGGGCGTATGGCCGCAGCGCCCGCCGGAGGGACTCGGGGACGCGCGCGGGCGCCGTACGGCCGCTGGGGCCGCGCATGCACGCCACCCGCTGCCGGCCGCGGGCGATCAGTACCTCGCCGCCGCCCGGGTCCAGGCGGACGTAGTCGAAGCTGAACTCCAGCTGCGTCTGGGCCAGTTCGAGCAGGTGCATGCGGATGGACAGCTCGCTGAAGGCGGTTATCTCGGCGAAGAATTCACAATCGACCTTCAGGGTGAACAGCTTCAGGTCGCCGAACAGCTCGTCAAGGACCTCCGGCGCCTTCTCTTTCAGGAACATCTCCCGGCAGCGGCCCTGCCAGCGCAGGTAGTTGACGTAGTAGACGTTGCCGACGAGGTTGGTCTCTTCGAAACCGACCGTGTGCAGGTATTCGAAGTAGTTCTCCATGTCCTACGACCGCCCTTCCGCGGTGAGCACGGCGAATACGACCAGGTCCGGGGAATCCCGCAGGGTCGTGGCGAAAGTGGCGACATGCAGGCGGCCCGAGGCAAAGACCGCCCATCCGGTCCGTCGCGGCGGGGTCACGGTGAGGGGAGCGCCCGCCGGGAGCCCGGCCTTGCGCAGGCACTCGATGGCCGTCCATACCCTGGTCCCGGCGGTGTCCAGGTCCTCGCCCGTCTCGGCGGCCAGCAGCTCGGCTAGGGCCTGGTGAGACCCGAGCAGCCCGTCCCAGGTGGCAGGAGATCTGGGTGCCACCGCCTCGACGTCGCAGCCCACCGTCTGGGTGGCAGCGACGCAGAACGTCAGCCCGGCGGTGTGAGAGGACGAGATGGCCTGGTCGCCGTCCGTCTCGGGCCGCCCGTCGGGCCGGTACCGGATCGTGACCCGGCGGCCGAGGGCGCGGCCCGCCGCCAGGGCGGTCATGGGCCGGCGGTCCCGGCCGTCGCCGCCGGCGGCGTGCGGCTCGACGGCGATCGCGACCCGCGTCCCGACCAGCTCCTCCAGGGTCCGTTCCAGGTAGGGGCCCAGTAGCGGGATCACCCACGGGCCGCGCCCGTCGTTCTTGCGCACGGCCTGCAGTCGCAGCCCTTCCCAGCGCTCGACGATCGCGCCGGCCGCGGTCCGGACGGCGATGTCGTAGGTATAGGTGTCCCCTTCGCGGTGCCGCTCGGTGGCGCACAAGCGCAGTTTCCCGGCCGTGGTCACCTGGTCACCACCCGGGTAGAGCCGGTCGATGCCGACGGGCAGCAGCGTGGCGTTCGGCACGCAGACCTGGAGGCCGTGCATCAGCGCGTCACGCGCGCCCGGGTCACCCAGTAGCAGCCGACCAGGCAGGAACCCGGCGAACCAGTCGTCGTCGAAGGCCGCCACGTCGGCGTCGACGTGCCGGGCCGCGGCCCGGTGGTAGCCGAGCAGCCGCCGGAAACGGCCGCCTTGGAACAGCACCGTCCCGTACAGGTCGGCGGCCGGATCCAGCGCCGTCATCGGCAGGTCGTCGCCGACCTGATCCGGCGGACCATCGGGGACGCCGGCCCCGGCGAAACGCAGCCGGGCCCGGAAGTGGTCGGCCGCGAATCCGGTCTCGGCGCTGCTGATGGCCACTTCCACGATGTCGCGGTCGGTGACGACCGCGGCGATCCGGATCGTGGTGGTGCCGCCCGGCGGGACCACCACCGGCCGCGAGAACTCGGCCTTCTCGATGACCGGCAGGTCGGTCCGCCCGGCAGCCGCGAGGGCCACCTGGGCCATGGCCTCCAGGCCGATCACCGCGGGCAGCAGCAGATTGCCGTCCAGGAGATGATCGGCCAGGTACGGGTCGGTGCCGACGTTCAGCTCGGCCTCGGTGACCAGTTCGACGCCGTGGTATCGGATCAGCGGCCTGGCCACGAAGCGCAGGAGCGGCAGGTCCGGGTGATCCCGGCGGACGGTGTCGATGTTGCCGGTACGACCGCTGATCACGACGATGGTGGGTGCGTCGGGGTCCGTGACGAGCCTGCGCATGATCTGCACGCCCTGCTCGGGGGTGATCGGGGTGATGCCTTCGCGGGCAAGGGATTCGACGACCGACAGCCGCTCCCCCATGCCCACCCCGGACCAGACCGACCACTCCATGCACAGGCACCGGCACCGCGGGTTGCCGTCGGCGACCGCCTGGGTGAGGGCGGCCAGCCATTCGTTGGCCACCGCGTAGTGCGCCTCGCCGCTGAGCCCGGCGCGGCCGATGATGCTGCCGAAGGTGACCAGCAGCCGCAGCCGGGCGGGGTCGACCGCGTCGAGCACGGCCTGCAGGCCGTCGACCTTGGGGGCGATGGTCTGCCGGAAGGCGGTCAGGTCGAGGCTGGCCACGGCGGCGGGCTCGTTGCGCCCGGCGCCGTGCAGGACTCCGGTCACGGGCCCGAGGGTCCGCGTCACCTCGGCGATAGCATCGCGAACCTGGCCCGGATCAGTGACGTCGGCCCGGAGGTAGAGGACGTCGGTGCCGTTGTCAGACATCCGCGCCAGGTTCGCCGCGAGCTCAGGGTCCGCGGCCGGGTCCGAACGACCGAGGATGGCCAGGCGGGCCCGGGTGTCAGCGGCCACGGCCAGCGCGCATTCAGCGGTGATGCCCTTTCCTCCCCCGGTGACCAGCAGCACATCGTCGCCATCCAGCGGCTGCCGGGTGCTGTCCGGGCTGGCGGGCATCGGCCGGAGCGTGGGCACCCGCCGCAGCCCGCCGGCGTCGTAGTAGGCCTCGGCATAGCCGGTGGTAGCGGCGACCTCGGCGACGAGCCAGTCGACGGCCTCGGGCACGGGCGGAACGTGGGCGATGGTGACGCGCAGCCGCGGGGCCTCCAGCCGGAGCGTCTTGGCCAGTCCGGCGGCGCCGCGCCCGTGCTGGACCAGGACGAAGCGAGTTCCTGGCTCGCCGGTCAGGGCGGCCTGCGCCCCGTCCAGGGCCAGTTGCAGGTGCTGCTCGGTGCAGTCCCGCGGCAGCCAGACCAGGATGCCGGGGCCGACGTGGGCTCCTCGCAGGGCCTGGCGCAGGGTCTGCGCGAGCGGGTGGCCGGGGGGAGCGTAAGCCAGCCAGTCCCCATCGTCCTCGGGCGGGGACGCCGGCGGAACGGGCTCTTCGTCGAGGTCGACGACGTAGGGCCGGGCCCAGGCGGCCGCACCCCCGACGGCCGGCGCGGCCACCATGCCCGAACCCGTCTGCGCCAGGGTGTCGAGAGCGTCGGCGAGCTCGCGCAGCGTCGCGGTAGCGAAGTTGGTGGGGACCAGGACCGGCGGGATGCCGCGCAGGAGGGCCGCCTCATTGATCAGCTGCCCGACCGTGATCGAGCTCAGGTGCAGATCGTCCAGGAGCCTGCTGTCGTCGGCGACCAGCGAAGGGGGCAGTTCGGCGCGGTCGGCCGCCTGGCGGCGCAGCATCTCGATAGTCGGCTCCCCGGCGAGCTCCGCCCCGACGACGGCGGTGCCCGCCCCCGCGGCCGCCGGGGCGGGCGGCGGAGCGGTCGCGGTGACCGGCTGGATCTGTACCTCGGGCGCCTGCTCACACGGGCTGGCGAAGAAGGTGAAGTCGGCACCGATCTCCAGCGGCCGGACGAGGCGACCGCGGAAGAGAGCCTCGTGGTCGACGGACGCACCCGCGACGTAGGCCGCGGCCAGGACCCGGAGCGCTGCGGTCATGGACTCGTCGTCGGTGTCCAGCGCGACGCACGGCAGATCGGTGATCTCCTGCGCCAGGCCGGTGAGCACCCGGCCGGGACCGACCTCGATCAGCAGGTCGGCGTCCTTGGCCGCCAGGCGGAGGGCCTGGCTGAACAGCACCGGATCGGTGATCTGGCGGCCCAGCAGCGCGCGGATGTCGGTACCCGGCGGCAGTTCCTCCCCCGTCACCGTCGAGATGATCCGTCTGCCCACCGGGCCGAAGCGCTCCTGCGCCAGTCGCGCGGCGAACACCGCGGCCGCAGGCTCGACCAGAGGGGAGTGGAAGGCATGCGAGACCGCCAGGCGGATCCAGGGGATGCGCGCTTCGTCGGCCCTGCGCCCGGCGGCGTGGACGGCCTCGGCCGACCCGGAGATGACGGTCTGGCTCGGCCCGTTGTATCCGGCGATCACGACCGGCAGCCCGGCGATGAGAGCGGCCACCTGGTCCGGGGCGGCGCTGACGCCAGCCATGATGCCCGCGTCGCTGCGCTCGGTCATGACCTGGCCGCGGATCGTAGCCACGCGCAGCAGCGCCTGCTCGTCGAGCACGCCGGCCCAGTGCAGCGCGGAGATCTCGCCGAGGCTGTGCCCGACCGCGACGGTCGCCTGGAGCCCCAGGGCGCCCAGGGTCCGCAGTCCGGCCATGGTCCCGGTGACGATGCGGGGCTGGGCCATGGCAGTGGCCGACATGTCGCCGCTCGTGGGCAGCGCCGCCCAGGCGTAGACCTCCTGCGCCTCGGCGAATCGGCGGCGCAGCGCTCCGTCGCTGGTTCCGCGGCCCGATCCCTGGCCGGGGAAGAGGTAGCCGATCCTGGCCGGGCGGGCGGCGTGGCCCAGAAAGCTCAGGCCGTCCGGGGTGAACCGCGCGGTCTCCCCGGCGTCGAGGCGCTCCAGCAGCTGCCGCAGCCGCTGTTGCGCGTTCTGCGGCGAGGAGACAATGACCGCGGCGCGGTAAGGCCGGCCGGACAGACGGCGCTGGGCGGCGTCGGCGGCGTCGGCCAGCTGGGCGTAGGACAGGTTCGGCACCCAGTCGGCCAGCTGCGTCAGCCGCCCGTGCAGGTCGCGCGGCGACGCAGCGTCAACGAGCAGCAGCTCCGCGTCCTGGCCGGAGGCAGCCAGAGCCCTGGTGGCGGCGTCGAGCCCGCCCCGCCGCGGGGCTGTCCCCTCCACCACGAGGTGGGTGTTGATGCCGCCGAACCCCATGGCGGTGACGCCGGCGCGGACCGGGACGCCGGCGGGCCACTGCTCGGCCGTGCGCAGCACCCGCAGGACAGCCGGCTCCTCGGCCAGCACCGGGTGGGGGTCCACGCAGCCGGTGGTCGGCGGCAGGACCTGCCGGTCGACCGCCATCACGGCCTTGATCAGGCCGGCCACCCCGGCCGCGGCCTTGGTGTGGCCGATCATTCCCTTGATGGAGCCGATCGCCGCCGGCCCGGCGCCGGAGCCGGCCGCGGCGCCGGCCGCGGCCCTGGCCTGCGACAGGGCGGTGAGCTCGGTGGCATCCCCGACCTGCGTCCCGGTGCCGTGGCCTTCGAACAGCGCCACCGTGTCGATGCCGCACTGGGCCCGCTCGTAGGCACGGCTGAGCGCCAGCCGGTACCCGCTGATCTCCGGGCGGGTGATGCTGCCCTTGCCGTCGGAGGAGATGCCCCACCCGGTGATGGCCGCGTAGATCCGGCGGCCGAGCTCGATAGCATCCGGCTCGCGCATCAGCACCACCATCCCGCAGCCCTCGCCCGGCCAGAAGCCGTTGGAGCCGCGGTCGTACACCCGCATCTCGCTCGTGGCGAGCGCCCCGGTCATGGCGAATCCCACCATCTCGAAGGGATCAATCGACAGGTCGACGCCGCCCGCTATCGCGACGTCGACGTCGTGGTCGAGCAGGGCCTTGCACCCCGTCGCCACCGACAGCAGCGAGGAGGAGCAGGCACCGTCGACGGAGTACCCGCCGCCCTTGAGGTCGAAGTAGTTGCAGATCCGCCCGGCTATGGTGTTGGACAGGCCGCCGGCGAGGGTGTCCTCGTCGATCGGGGGGAACGGGCTCTTGTAGCGGCGTTCAAGGTCATCGAGAAACAGCGCGAGCTGCTCGTCTGGCCACCCCTGGTCCTGCAGGGCGCTGGCGAGGGTCCGGCGCACATAAGGCCAGCGCAGCCGCATCAGGTTGGCCCGGGCGAACTCACCGGTGAGGGTGTTACCGACGATCACGCCGGTCCGCTCCCGGGGCAGCCCGTCGGCCTGCGGGAAGCCCGCGTCGGCGAGCGCCCGCTCCGCCATGTCGAGGGCGAGCCAGTGGGTCAGGTCGGTCGACCGGTAGGTGCTGCCGGCGATCTTGTGGGCGATCCGGTCGAAGGCGTATCCCTCGATGACCGCGGCACTGCTGGCATAGAACCGGTCCGGGGTGCCCGGCTCGGCGGCCCAGTAGTCCTCTCGCCGCATGCGCACATCGGGTAGCCGGCGGAAGGCCCGCCGTCCCGCTAGGACGTTCTCCCACAGCTCTGTCGGCGACGTGGCGTCCGGGTAACGGCACGCCATGCCAATAACCGCGATCCTGGTCATGCGAGGACAGCCTTCCTCCCGGCGATTTGCGCTCGGCCGTCAGATCTCCGGTCTGGCGTGCCTGCGGCCTAGCGCACGGTCTAACGCCTCCCGAGGGAGACCAACTCTTCCGCGACGGACTGCCGCCATATCTCATAGGCCGGCACCAGGCCGCGGCCATCCCGGGCCGGGCCGCCCGCTCGCTCAGCGAGCTTCCGCGCGCAGACATCGGCTGCCTGCGCTGGCGTCATGCCGCAGAGCACCCGGGTAGCCAGCTCCACATGCGGAACCACCAGGCCGGCCCGAAGCCGGGCCTCGGCGCCGAACGCGCAGCCCTGAGCGACCGGCGCGCGGTAGTCGCCGGCGCGTTCCCGGAGGTTGCGCAGTTCCTCCTCCTCGGCTCCGCCCGCGTAGGTCGCGGCCAGGCCCACGCCGCTGTACAGGTCGGCGCGCCGGTGCTCGGGAAACCCGTCGATGGTCGTGGCGACCAGGTCGGTATCGGTCCCGCAGACGAACCAGAGGGCGCGCCCGACACCCTGATCGATGGCGTGCTGGGCATACCAGCTCGGGCCATCCGCGGGCCAGGGAAAGGAGGGGTCCTGGAACTGCTGGCGGACATAACGATCGGTGCGGAAGTACGCCTGGTGGAAGCCGTACCCGTCCAGTACGAGCCAGCGCAGCAGCGGGTCGGGGGCGCTGATCGTGGACCAGCGGAACCTCGGAAGCCGGGCCATCGCCCAGCCCATCCCGACGTAGACCATGTAGATGTGGTCGGAGCCTGGTCCGCTGACCAGGCCGTCCAGCCGGCGGCGACCGCCCGGCAGGCCATCCATGACCGCGAACCCCATGGCCGCGCCCTCATAGGCGAAACCACGGAAACGGACCGGGATCTGATCGAGTCGCGGCTGCGCCGCGGTCGCGGAACCCGCCTCGGTGGCGCAGGCGTAACCCTGAAGGAACGTGCGGCCGATTGTCTCGAGCAGATCTTGAGCGCCGGGGTTCTTCACGTGGAAGCCCCGCACGTCCAGCCGGGTCGCGGACTCGTTCGGCGTCAGAATACGACTCCGCAGCCTCTGCCAGTAATTGGCCATTTTATTCTCCCGAATGAGCCATTCGTCATATCTGGCCTATCGTGAATGTATCCGTGGCCGACGCCGCTGTGCCTACCTCGATCGTGCTGGCCCGATCCTGGCTCTGGCGAACGCCGGCCCGGACCCATCGTCCGGCAACGGCCCGCCCGGTCGGCCGTTTGCCGGTCAGCATTTACCAGGAAGAATCGGAGCACCACGTTGCGTAGCATCGATGCGAATCCCTAGGAACACCTCTCACATCGGCGAAACCACCGTTCAGGTACCCGGAGGCACGTGCCATGACACTTGCGGACACGCCATTCGCGTTCCCTTTTAAGGCCGATTCGCTTTACCATCCCGCTCCCCAGTGGGCGGAGCTGAGAGAACGGCGGCCCGTAGCCGAGATCCGGATGCCGGACGGAACCACGGCGTGGCTGGTGACCCGTACCGAGGATGTGCGGCAGGTCTTCTTCGACCAGCGCTTCAGCCGGGCGGCCGCGGCCGCCGCCGCGACCGCGGCCGGACAGGGCGGGGTCAGCATGGCGGCCGGCTCCGAGTCGATCATCGGCATGGACGGGCCGGAGCACACGCGCCTGCGCAGTCTCGTGGCGGGCACCTTTACCATCCGGCGGACCGAGTGGATGCGGCCGAAGATCCGTACCGTGGTGCATGAGCTACTGGACGGGCTGCAGGCCCAGCCGCAGCCCGCCGACCTCGTCCGGCACTTCTCGCTGCCGCTGCCGATCCGCGTACTGTGCGAGGTGCTCGGCGTGCCGCCCGAGGACCACGAGGTCTTCCGCAGCTCGGCGGAGGTGGTGGTCGGAGACGAGATGCGCGACCCCGAGCAGAGCAGGGTGTTCCTGAAAAGGCTGCTCGACTACTTCGACGACCTGATCGCGAAGAAGCGCGACCGCCCCGCCGACGATCTCATCACCGTGCTGGTGCAGGCCAGGGACGTCGACGGCAAGCTATCGGAGCATGAACTCCGGCTGCTGTGCCTGGTGATGCTGATCGCCGGGTACGAGTCCACCTCCGCCGAGATCAACATGTTCGTGCTGACGCTGCTGCGCCATCCGCGGGAGTGGGCACGCCTGAAGGCCCAGCCTGACCTGCTGCCGCAGGCGGTCGAGGAGCTCCTGCGCTTCGCGCAGCTCACCGACGTCGGGACCGGGTTCCCCCGAGTCACGACCGAGGAGGTGGAGCTGAGCGGCGTCACGATCCCCGCGGGGGCCGTGGTGCTGCCTGCCTTCATCCCCGCGAGCCGCGACCCGGCGCTGTTCGACGAGCCGGACCGCCTCGACCTGATGCGCGGCGACAAGATCCCGCATTTCGGGTTCGGGGCAGGCGCCCACCGCTGCCTCGGCGCCGGGCTGGCGCGCGTGGAGCTGCAGGAGGCCATGCGCGGGCTGCTGACTCGGCTGCCCGACCTGAGGCTGGGCGTGCCCGAGTCCGACCTGCGGCTCATGGAGGGCCGGATCGTGCATACCTTCGAGGCACTGCCCGTGTCATGGTAAGCGGCTCGGACGCCTGGCGGCTGCTGGCGTGGCGCTGGAGACGGCCATGAGCCCTCGTCGCTCCAACCCCCTGGTCCGCCCGGCTCTGATCGAGATAGGCGCCCGCCTGCTCCTGGAGGAGGGGCCCCGGGGGCTGTCTACCCGGCGCCTGGCGGCGGAGGCTGGCTGCTCGAGCATGGTCGTGTACACGCATTTCGGCGGGATGAGCGAGCTCGTGCGGGAGATGGTGCACGAGGGCTTCGCCCGGCTGCAGCGCTACTTCACGAGGGTCGCCGATACCGAGGATCCGGTCGCGGACATGGCCCTGCTGGGCCGGGCGTACCGGCACAACGCGACGGCCAACCCCCATCTGTTCGCCGTGATGTTCGGGGCGTCCTCCCTGGCCACCTTCTCCCTGTCGGAGGCGGACCGGCAGTACGGCCGCTTTACCCTGGCCAAGGTCGTGGACTGTGCCAGCCGGTGCATCGCCGCCCAGCGGTTTGCCGCCGAGAACTCCGAGCTGGTGGCTCACCGGATGTGGAGCGCGATCCACGGCGTCGTTATCCTCGAATTGGGCGGCTACCTCATCCCGCCCTTCGACGCGGACTGCTGTTTCGAGGACCAGCTCGCCGCGCTGATGGTCGGCGCGGGGGACTCCCGCGAGGCGGCCGCGCAGTCGGTGGCAGCCTCCCGGGCACGGCTGCGCCGCGAGGTCGAGGATGCCCCGGCCCGGGCCGCCAGCGAAGACGCCACGACCGCCGCGGCCATGACCTGAGCCAGGCCGGGAGTCACAGCGGGATGTTGCCGTGCTTGCGCGGCACCGGCAGGGCCCGCTTGTTGCGCAGCATCGCCAGGCCGCGGGCGAGCGCGGCGCGGGTCTGCGCCGGGTCGATGACATCGTCGACCAGCCCGCGCTCGGCGGCATAGTAGGGATGCATCAGCTCCTGCGTGTACTCCGCGACGAACTTGCCGCGCAGCTGCGCGGGGTCGGCGGCGGCGGCCAGTTCCTTGCGGTAGATGACGTTCACGGCCGCCTCCGCGCCCATCACCGCGATCTCGTTGACGGGCCAGGCGAGCGAAAGGTCGGAGCCGATCGAGCGGGAATCCATCACGATGTACGCGCCGCCGTACGCCTTGCGCAAGATGACCTGGATGCGCGGCACGGTCGCCTCGCAGTAGGCGTACAGCAGCTTGGCGCCGTGCCGGATGGCCCCCGCGTGCTCCTGCTCGGTGCCGGGCAGGAAGCCGGGGACGTCGACCAGCGTGACCAGCGGGATGCCGAAGGCATCGCAGAACCGGACGAATCGCGCAGCCTTCTGCGAGGCGACGACGTCGAGCACGCCGGCGAAGCTGATCGGCTGGTTGCCGATCACGCCGACGACGTCGCCGTCGATGCGCGCCAGCGCGCAGATCACGTTCGGCGCCCAGTTCTCGTGGATCTCCAGGTAATCGCCGTCGTCCACGAGCTCGGCGATGACCAGCCTCATGTCGTAGGGCTTGTTCGGCTCGGCCGGGACGATCTCCGCCAGGCGGGGCCTCTCGTCGGTAGCAGCACCCAGGGCCGGAGCGCTGGGCGGAGGCTCCAGGCAGTTGCTGGGGAGCATCGACAGGAGATAACGCACCTCCGCCATGCAGGTCTCCTCGTCGTCGCAGACGAACGTGGCGACCCCGGTACGACGGCCGTGGACGTCCGCGGAGCCCAGCTGCGCGTGGGTGACTCGTTCCCCGCTCACGGCCTCGATGACGTCCGGGCCGGTCAGGTACATCCGCGCGGTGTCCCGGACCATGAAGGTGAAGTCGGTCAGCGCCGGGGAGTAGGCGGCCCCGCCGGCACAGGGCCCGAGCACGATACTGATCTGCGGGATGACCCCCGAGGCCTGGACGTTGCGGCGGAAGATCCCGCCGTATCCGTTGAGCGCCATCACCCCTTCCTGGATCCGGGCGCCGCCGCTGTCGTTCAGCCCGATGATCGGGGCGCCGTTCTCGATCGCCAGATCCATCACCTTGTGGATTTTCGCCGCGTGCACCTCCCCGAGGGAGCCGCCGGAGATGGTGAAGTCCTGGGAATACACGAACACCCGGCGGCCCTCGATCGTCCCGGCACCCACGACGACCCCGTCGGTGTACGGCCGGGCGTCGTCGCTGCGCCGGCCGTCTGCCGGGCGGCGACGGTGCATGTCGAGCTCGATGAACGATCCCTCGTCGAGCAGGAGGCCCAGTCGTTCTCGTGCGGTGCGCTTGCCCATCGAGTGCTGCCGCTCGACCCCGGCGGGCCGTCCCGCGACGATGCGCGCCCGCAGCCGGTCGCGCTGCGCGCGCCGCTCGCTCATCGACGGCGCGGGCGCGGGCACGGGCACGGGCGGCTCGGTGACGGGATGCCCGATGGCATGGTCCGCCCGGTCGCCGTCCGCGGACCCCGATCGCGGAACAGGGACTCTGTCCAGCAGCATAGAAGGAACTCCTTACCACATACCCGCCGAAATTCGTTATAAATAACGCCTCGTCATTCTGGCGATCTCAAGCGTGCAGCAGCGGGGGCTTTCATGACTTCTCCCGACGTGCTCTCACCGCTGACCCAGCGGCCATTCCATAACATCGCAATTCATCACTCTGGCCTTACGGCAATTAATAGCGGTGTTATTTGAATGCGCCAGCCTCGGTCCGCGACGGCACCGCGGGCGGCCGGCGGCCGCACGTCGCGGGTCCCCGATCCCAGCGCCGCAATGCAGGAGATGCCGGGCCGCATGAGTCCTGCGACGGTAAAGGCGGTGCGAATAGCGACTCAAGGAGATGATCGCGGTGGGTAAGAAGATTGGAACCCGCGCCGTGGTGCTGGGCGGGAGCATCGCGGCGTTGTTCGCCGCTAGGCCTCTCTCAGAGGGCTACGACGAGGTTGTGCTGGTGGACCGTGACGATCTGCTCGGAGTCCGCGAGGCACGGCGCGGAGCCCCGCAGGGACGGCATATCAATGGCCTGCTGGCCCGCGGGTCGCGGGCGATGGAGGACCTGTTTCCCGAGATCACCGCCGAGATGGTCCGGGACGGCTGCCCGATAACCGACCTGGCCGGAACCGTCCGCTGGTACATGAACGGCGTGCCGCTGCAGCAGGTCCGCGCCGGACTGACCAATGTGGCCGCCCGGCGCCCGCTCATGGAAGCCCACGTGCGCGAGCGGGTAACGGCGCTCGGCAACGTGAGCTTCCTGGAGCGGCACGACGTCACCGGCCTGGTGACCAACGAGGACCGGTCCCAGGTCATCGGGGCGCGGGTGCAGCCGCACGGCGAGAGCGGCCAGGACGGCGAGGAGACGACCCTGCACGCTGACCTGGTCGTGGACGCCACCGGCCGCGGATCGCGCGCTCCGGTGTGGCTGCAGGGGCTCGGCTACGGGAGGGTGGAGGAGGAGGGCGCGAAGATCGGCCTGGGCTACGCCAGCCGTCACTACATGCTCAAGTCCGACCCCTTCGGCAGTGACCACTCGATCATCGCGGTGGCCTCGCCGGACCGGCCCCGGGGCGCGATCTTCACCAAGACCGACGGCGGAGCGGTCGAGCTGACCGTCTACGGCATCCTCGGCGATCACCCGCCCACCGATCCCGAGGGCTTCAACGCCTTCGCCAAGACCCTGGCGGCTCCCGAGATCTACGAGGCCATCACCGACGCGGAGCCGATCGACGATCCGGTGCTGTATAAGTTCCCGACGACGCTCCGGCGCCGGTACGACAAGCTCACGCGGTTCCCCGAGGGCTTCATCATCATCGGCGACGCCGTGTGCACCCCCAACCCGGTCTTCGCGCAGGCGCAGACGCTCGCCGCGCTCGAGGCACTCGCGCTGTGGGCCCACGTGCGGCGCGGCCAGGCGCCCCGGTCCCTGGAGTTCATGAAGGAGGTCGGCCGGATCATCGACCCGGCCTGGGACATGACGACGGGCGTGGACCTCAGCTTCCCCGGGGTCCCGGGTACCCGCACGCTGAAACTCAAGCTGATCCAGGCCTACATGCAGCGGGTGCTGATGGCCGCGACCCAGGACGCCAGCGTCACCGAGGCCTTCATGCGGTCGGCGGGCCTCGTTGACGGCCCGCGGGCGCTGCTCAAGCCGGGCCTGGTCATCCGGGTGCTGCGGACCTCCAGCCGGGTCATGGCCGCGGCGAAGGCCTAGCCTGCGACCTCACCGGCCCCGGGGGCGGTGCGGAGCACGGGCGCTCCGCACCGCCCGACCTGTGCGTCACGCCCGGTCGGCCAGCTCACGCCTGCGCGCCTGCGCGTAGTACCTGCCGACGGCGTAGAAGGCTTCCTTTGGTTCCCAGCGGTAGGGCGAGGCCCAGTCCGAGTAGTCCTCGCGGATGGTCTTGGTCAGTGCCCAGCTCGCGATGTCCAGGTCGTGCGCCGGGTCCGCGGAGTGCGGGTGCGTCGGGTGGATGAACTCGGCGATGGCCGCGCTGTGGACTCCGAGTTCCTCGAACATCGCCAGCATCCGCAGATGGTAGTCCGCCTGCGCCTTCTCGTTACGGATGTAGCCGTCGAAGACCGTCGGCACTGGCTGAGACCGGTCGATGACGTCAAAAGCGAGCAGGCCCCTGTCCGCCGCGCCGGCATAGGCCGGGCTCCCGTACTCGGAGATCACGATCGGCTTGCCCCACTTGCGGTAGCCGCCGATTTCCCCCGCGTGCCCCTCGCTGGTGGGGTGGTGGGAGAAGTAATACGTGAGGCCGACATAGTCGACCAGGCTCCAGTCCACGTCCTCGAAGTTCCCCGCGGCGTAGATGATCTCTCCGGAGAAGTTCTCCCGCGCGATGCCGGCCGCGCGCTTGAGGAAGGCGTTCAGCCGGGTCGCCGCCGCTGCCCGGTCGTAGGTACCTGTCGGCTTGAGGAAGTTGTGGTCCGCCTCCGCGAACAGGTTCGCCATCCGGTCGTGGTACTTGTCGCCGGGCACGATCCCCGGGGTTCCGATCGGGTGCGTGCACCCGATGCTGTAGCGGATCTGAGCGCCCTGGCGCCGGAACGACTCGGCCAGCCGCGCGCCCTGCGCCAGATGATCCAGGATCTCTTCCTGAGGCCGGTCCACCAGCCGGGGCTGAAGCCAGACGTGCAGCCCTCGCTCGACCGCCTCCGCGACCGTCTCGGACAGGCGGCCGAAATCGGTGCCGTAGATAGTCACGGAATTGCAGTTCAGCTGATCGCTGATCGCACGGATCTCATCGCGCATGCGTTCCGTGCTCCACACGGCGCGGGAAATGGGACCCTGGCCGGTGGCGAAATTGCATCCCGTGTCGTAGGAGACGCCGCGGTAGACCAGGCCGGGCCGGCCCGCCGTCGTTCCGGGGATAGCCCCGCCCCGGACTTCATCACCATCTTCGTGTCGCACGTTAGCTCCTTCCTCGATTCTGTTACCCGCGACAGCTCAGTGCTTCAGGGCTGCACACTGGCGGCGAACTGGCCGGGGGCCCGGCCGGGCCCGGCCGGGCCCCGGTAGGCCTGGGCGATGTCCAGCCAGCCGTCCGCCTCGTCGCCGGCTGCCACGACCGCGAGGTCGTCACGGTGCCGCCGCCTGGTCACCAGCAGGCAGAAGTCGACGGCATCGCCGGTGATCCGCTGGGCGGAGTCGGACGGGCCGAACTCCCAGACCACGCCGGAGGGCGCGGTGAGCTCGAAGCGAAACTGGGTGTCCGGCGGCGTCAGGCCGCGAGCCTGGTAGCCAAAGTCCCTGGTCAGCACCGCGAATCCGACCACGCGCCCGATCCGGTCGGTCCGTTCGATCTGTACGCCAAGCGCGTCGGCGATGTCCTGGCCGTGCGCGAACAGCTCCATGATCCCCGCGCAGGCGAGGATGGCCGGCGGCAGCGGGTTCACCAGCCACGGCACCACCTGGTCCGGCGGTACGGCGGCGAGCGCCGCGACACTGGCCTCGCATTCGGCCTTCCAGCGGGACAACAGCGCCGGCGGCGGCAGCACCCGGTACTCGGCGAGTGCGGCGTTCACCGCGCCGTTGAAATCGGCCCCGGCGCTGGCGATCATGGCCGTGAAGGTATCCGGGGCCGACGCCGCGGTCCCCGCCAGCCGGAAGACGAAGGCCAGGTGGGCGACCTGGTCGGCGATGGTCCATCCCGGCGCCGGGGTAGGCAGCGCCCACTGGGAATCATCGAGACCGGCCACCAGGCGGTCGATCTGCTCGCTCTCCGCATTCAGGTCGGCGATGATGCTCTGATCGGGCATGGGTAGTCCTCTCCAGGAGACAGGGGGAGACAGGGGAGACAGGGGTTCTCATCAGGCGGCGCCGCTGTCGGGGAGCGCGAGCCACCATGGACTGGCGCGCGCCCACTCGACGGTCTTGACCAGCCCGTCCCACAGGGATGTGCCGCAATCCCAGCCCAGGACCGTGCGGGCCTTGGTGTTGTCGGGGACTCGGCGGGGCAGATCCTCGTAGGCGACGCCGAGCTTCTGCGCCGTGTCCACCGGCAGGGGCGCGGCGCCGAAACCGGTGAGCCTGGCGACCATGCCGACGGCCTCGCCGATCGTGGTCTCCTGCGTGCTGCCGATGTTGAAGACGTCGCCGACGGCGGCGGGGGTCGTGCCGGCGAGCAGGGTGCCCTCGACCGCGTCGTCCACGAAGGTGAAGCATCTGGTCTGCCGGCCCTGGTCGTACACCACGGGGGCGAGCTTGTTCAGCGCCCGGTGCACGCTGCGACTGATGAGGTAGGCGGGCCGCTGGCGCGGGCCGTACACGTTGAAGTAGCGGACCACGGTGGCCGCCAGCCCGTGCTGGCGGCCGAACGCGAACGTCAGGTGCTCACCGAGCGCCTTGCTCGAGGAGTACGCCCAGCGATCGGCCGTGGTCGGCCCGAGCACCCGGTCGCCGTCCTCCCGCCACGGCACGGCGGGGTTCTTGCCGAAGACCTCGCTGGTGCTGGCCACCACCACCCTGGCCCCCGCGCGGACGGACAGCTCCAGCACCTGGCGGGTGCCGGTGAAGTTGACGTCGATGACGTCCAGCGGCCGGGCCAGGTACTGGTCCACGCCGACCACCGCGGCCAGGTGGTAGACCACGTCCACGCCGGCGGTGATCGCCTTCGCCAGCTGCCCGGCGTCGCGGATGTCGCCGGTGACATAGCGCGCGTGCTCGCCCGCATAACGGTCGTGCTCGGGGCGCGGGGCGGCATCGAAGATGGTCGTCTCGTAGCCCTGGGCGACGAGCCGCTCGACCAGGCGGCTCCCCACAAAGCCGGCGCCGCCGGTGACGACCGCGCGAGGCCCGCTCACCGCCCGCTCACCGCCCGATTCCGCGATAGCCGTAGCCGAGCCGGCGCAGCAGGGCGATCTTCTCTTTCGAGTAGTACGCCCGCCCGTCCAGGACCAGGCACGAGGCCGCGACGGGCAGCGCGGCGAAGTCGATGTCCTCGAACTCCCGGTGCAGGGCGAAGACCGCCACGCAGTCGGCGCCTCGCACCGCCTCGTGGAGCGTCGCCGCGGGGCGGATGTCCAGCAATTCCTGCGCCTGCGCGGCGTCCACCAGCGGGTCGTACACGCGCACCTGCACGCCGGCCTTGGTCAGCGCGGCGATCGCGGCCTGGGCGGGGGTAGCCCGGAGGTCACTGGTGTTGTTCTTGAAGGCAACGCCCAGCACGGCGACCGTGGCGGTGTCAGGGTCCCTGCCGCGCGAGACCAGCTCGTCAATGATCAGCTGGGCGGTGTAGGCGGGCATGGCCGCGTTGACCTCCCGGCTCACCTGGGCCGTGCGGATCTCCAGGTTGCGGCGGCGGGCTGACTGCCACACCATCCACGGATCCTTGGTGAGGCAGGAACCGCCCACGCCGACGCTGGGCAGCAGGATGTTGACGTGACCGTTGCCCTTGGGAATCGAGTTGGCCGCCGCGATCACGTCCATCACGTCCACGCCGTACAGCGAGCAGAACTTCGCCAGCTCGTTGGCGAGCGCGATGTTCAGGTCGATCCACCAGTTGTCCGCCAGCTTGACGATCTCCGCAGCCTCCAGCGAGTCCTGCGGGAGCACCGTGACCCCCAGGGCTCGCTCCCAGAACCTCGCCGCCTCCCGCGTGCTCCGCTCGTCAACCCCGCCGACCACGATCGGGAACGTTCGCAGCTCCGCCATGGCGGCGGACTCGGCGAGGCGCTCAGGGCTGAAAGCCAGCATGAAGTCCGCGCCGCCGGCCAGCCCGCCGGTCTCCAGCAGCGGCAGCACGAGCTGGCGGGTCGTTCCCGGCGGGACGGTGCTCTTGAGCATGAGCAACTGCCCCGGCCGGATGTGCCCGCTCAGCGCCAGGCAGGCGCTGCGCAACTGCGCCGACGCCAGCGACCCGTCGTCGCTGACCGGGGTGCCGACCGCGATCACCACCACCGCGGCGGCGGACACGGCCGCGTAATCGGTTGTCACCCGCAGCCGCCCGGCCGCCATGGCCTGGAAGAAGGTCTCCTCCAGCTCGAGTTCGCGGAATCGGAGATATCCGCTATTCATCTCCTCGATCAGCAGCGCGTCGGTGTCCACTCCCATGACATCCAGGCCACGGTCGGCCAGGGTCGCCGCGATGCACGATCCGACATATCCCAGGCCGACAAGGGCAACGCTCGGGCTTTCCGACACAGCCAGCTCCAATAGTTCGCCACGAATACGCAGGCGCAAGCGAGCAGCATGCCGCTTGAGCCGGGAATGCTTTACCGCGCGGGTCTCATCCGCGCATCGCGCGCTGTTACCTCGACGTCTATCTCAATGCTGAATCGAAGCCAATCCGCGCGCATCTTCCTGATTGCGGGCCATGCGCCAGTCCCGGGTGCCATTCCCTCGGATATCGCAATTCATGAGATGACTCACTGATCGCCTTGCGGACACGATGTAACTGGCCAGAATCGCCCGGCCGCGTCTCGTCCCGCTACCCAGTGAAGGTGGAGTTTCGTGAAGGCAGCTGTCATTCCAGAGGTCAACGGCACGTGGGAACTGCGTGAGGTCCCCACCCCGCGGCCGGGTCCTGGCGACGTCCTGGTGCGGGTGCGCGCCTGCGGGGTCTGTCACAACGATGTCCTGGCCACCCGGGGGATCATCCCCTTCCCCGCGATCACGCCCGCCATCACGGGCCATGAGCCGGCCGGCGAGGTCGTCGAGGTCGGGCCCGGCGTGACCTCCCGCGAAGTCGGCGACCGGGTCGGCACCACCTGGATCCGGGGCACCTGCGGGCGGTGCGACTACTGCAGGCGCAATCCGCCGCTGTCCGGGCAGGCGGCATTCCTCTGCGCGGCGCCGACCTCGACGGGGTTCACGGTGCAGGGGGGCCACGCCGAGTACATGGTCGTGCAGGCCGACCAGACCGTGCTCATCCCCGACAGGCTCGCTTTCGAGCTAGCCGCGCCGGTGCTCTGCGCGGGCTACACGGGCTGGTCCGCGCTGCGCGTGGCCGACCCCCAGCCACACGAGCGCGTCGCCGTGCTGGGCATCGGCGGCGTGGGGCACCTGGCCCTCCAGTTCTCCCGCGCGTGCGGATTCGAGACCATCGCCATCACCCGCTCCGCCGACAAGCACACCCTCGCCAAGGAGCTGGGCGCCGATGCCGTCGTGGCCAGCGGCGAGCAGTTGCGCGCGGCCGGGGGGGCCGACGTCATCCTGGTGACCGGCAACTCGTATGAGGCCGCGGCCGATTCCCTGCACGGGCTGCGCCCCAACGGGCGAATCGTGCTGGCCGGCATCGACGCCACCGGGCCGTTCACCATCGCTCCGGCCCTGATATATCCCTTCTTCGCGCTGGGCCACCAGGTCCGGGGGGCGACCCACAACGGCCTCCCCTACCTGCGGGAAGCCCTCGACCTGGTCGCGGCCGGCCAGGTCACGCCCAGGATCGAGGTGTTCGACAAGGAGCACGTCGCCGACGCCGTCGAGAAGGTCGCCCGGGGCGACGTGCGCTTCCGGGCCGTGGTCACCTACTGAGAGCGTGCGGCATCGGGCCGCGGCCGGAGCCGTTCCCGGCCGGGGCCTAGCTCGGGAACATCTGGGTGACGTTGGTGAAGGTGCCGGTCATGCCCGAGGACCGGTCAGAGGCCAGGAACACGGCGACCTCCGCGACCTCGGCCAGCCGGGGCGAGTGCTTGAGCATCCGCATCCCGTCCAGGTGGCTGAGGATGCTCTGGAGGGCCGCGTCGTCCAGCTGCATCTCGCTGTTGACGGCGGCGATCCCCGCGGCGGTCAGCGTCTCGGGGATCCCGGCTACCCAGATCCCCAGGACCCGCACGCCGCTGGGGCCGACCTCGACGGCCAGGTTGCGGATGAAGGTGTCGATGGCCGCGTCGGCGGGACCGGTGCTGCCCATCATGGGGCTTCCGTGGGAGGAGCCGCTGTTCAGCGCCAGGATCACGCCGGATCCCTGCTCGGTCATGTGGCGCGCGGCCGCCCGCGCGGTGATGAAGTTCGTCGTGATCCCGGTCATGATGGCGCGGGTGAAGTCGGCCGTCGTCATATGGGCCAGCGGGATCCCCTGCACGTCGCCGCGGGTGATGAGGTTGAGCGACACGTCGATGCCGCCCCGCGCGGCGACGGCGCGGGCGTGCTCGTCGACCGCGTCCTCGTCCAGGGCGTCGACGAGGGCCACCTCGGCGGAGCCGCCGGCGGAGGCGATCTGCTTGGCCAGCTTGTCGAGCTTCTCCGTCGTGCGTCCGGTCAGGAAGACCCTGGCTCCCTCGCGGGCGAAGGCCTTGGCGATGCCGGCGCCGATTCCCCCGCCGGCCCCGTAGATGATCGCGTTCTTGTTGTCGAGCATCATGAGCGATTTCTCCCGGTATCCGAAGGGCTGGCGAGGCACGTTCCACGCGAACGGTCGATGGGTAGACGTCCCCGGCCCGCAGAACTCATCGGCCTGTTCCGCGCCGGCGGGCCCAGCCAGCGGGCCCAGCCAGCGGGCCCAGCCGGGCGACGAGGCTGCTGGCCTCCCGTCAGCCGGTGAAGCACCAGCGTGTCGCGCCGAACGGCTCGGCGATGGCGACACCGAACGCGGTGTGGATGGTGAAGCGGTACAGGTGCCAGGGCGGCGGCCCGGCGCTGGGCGCGTTGAACGGGGCCGTGAGCGCGTCACCGACCACCTCGGGCTGCCAGCCGACCCCGTGGAACCGGCGGGCCACCTGCTCCAGCGTCGGCCTATCGGTGACCCTGGCGGCCTCCCCCTCCAGGACGAGGTCGAGGTCGGTCAGCCGGACGGAGATCGTGCACAATCGGCAGGCCGCCAGGTTGCGGGCCTTACGGGCGCCTGGCGAGCTGTGGAAATAGAGGTCGCCCTCGAACCAGACGGGGCCGATCCCGGCCGCGTGCGGGCGCCCGTCCGGGCGGGTGGTCCCCAGGAACGACGTGCTGGCCATCCCCACGCCGGCGGCGAGGAAGTCGCGGGGCCTGCTCCACGGCAGGGTCGGGTACTGGTCGCAGTCGAGACTGGTGATCTCGACGGGCTCTCGCTCGGTCATGTGCGGGCCCTTTCGGTTCGTGCCGCCAGGCGGCGCGAGGGCGGTCGCCGACGCTAGGCGACGGCCCGGTCGGCGGGCGTGAAGGTCACGGGCAGCCGCGTCAGGCGATGGACGAGGAAACTCGGCCGCCACCTCAGGCTCTCGTCCGGCACGGCCAGTTCGAGGTCGCGCAGCCTGCGGAGCATGGTGTCGAACATGACCTCGCCCTCCAGGCGCGCCAGGGGCGCCCCGAGGCAGAAATGAATCCCATGGCTGAAGCTGAGGTGGGAGGCGGCCTTCCGGCAGATGTCGAACCGGTTCGGGTCGGGGAACTGCTCCGGGTCGTAATTCGCGGCTATCAGCGAGATCGCGACGTGCTCGCCCGGCTGGATGTCGACATCGCCGATCGTCAGGTGGTCGGTCGCGAAGTGATACATCACGGTCATGACGGGGGCGTCGGTACGCAGGATCTCCTCCACGGCGCTGCCGACCAGGCCGGGGTTGGCGCGCAGCAGGGCGAGGGCGTCAGGGTTGCGGAGCAGGGCGAGCGTGCCGTTCGAGATCATGTTGACGGCTGTCTCGACTGAGCCGATGAGCATGAGGAAGATGTTCGAGCGCAGCTCGAGGTCGGAGAGCGTCTTGTTCTCCCTCTGCGAGGAGAGCATGGCCGAGATCATGTCGTCGCCGGGATGTGCCCGCCGATCCTCGATGACCGTGGCCAGGTAATTGTCGAACCAGCGCCCGGCGCTGGCGAGCGCGTCGTCGCCGGTCGACACCGTCAGCCCGGTGACGACCTCACAGTGCTTGACGAACTCCGCGCGGTCCGACACGGGGATGTCGAACCACTCGCAGATCACCGCGTTGGGCAGCGGGAGCGCCAGCGCCTGAAGAATGTCGGCCTCCCCCTGAGTCACGATGGCGTCGATCAGGGAATCGGCGATGGCCTGGACCCGCGGCCGGAGCCGCTCCAGCTGGCGAGGCGTGAACGCCTGCGACACCACCTTCTTCATGCGGGTATGGTCCGGCTGATCGTTGAACACCATGGAGTGCGGAAAGAATTCATCGTTGTAAATGCCCTGGAGATAGTGCCTGAATTCAGGAGCGGCCACCTTGCCGCTCCGCAGGAGCCTGGGGTCCGCCAGCGCCTTCCGGGCCTCTGCATATCCGGTTATCAGCCAGGCCGGCATGCCATCGGGCAGGGCCACGCGATGGACCGGCCTGGTCTTGCCCAGCCTCGCGAGCAGCAGCCGTGCATTTCCGAAATCCTCGGCACCGAGGGCCACCATGCCTTCGTCCAGATTCGTCATCGTCTTTCTCCCTACGTCGGGCCGCGGAAACCTGCGCCCATACACGTCGATTGTCAGTTCCGCTATCCGCGGGCGCTTCTCCCGCCGTGCGGCATGGCCAGCGCAAGCCAGGAGGTGCGCCGCGCCGGCGGGCCTTCGATGCTGATGGATGACATCTCGTGCCCGCCGTCCGATGGCGCCGCTCCCCGGCCGTTCATCGCAGAGCACCGCGCCGTGTGGAGGAAGCATGAGCACATTCCGCCGGGACGAGGCGATGAGCGGCTACATCACCTCGTCCTGCACGCCGCCCGACCCGGTCGTGGCCAGCCTGGTCGAGCGCACCGCCGAGGTCGGCGAGCTGTTCGAGATGATGACGCCCGTCGAGCAGGCCGGCTTCCTGACGCTGCTGACGCAGAGCCTGGGTGCCCGGACGGTGGTAGATGTCGGCACGTTCACCGGGCTGTCCGCCCTCTCGTTCGCCCGCGGCCTGGCTCCCGGCGGGCGAGTGATCACCTGTGACGTGACCGAGGAGTGGCTGGACATCGCCCGCGAGCACTGGAAGTTGGCCGGCGTCGACAAGCGGATCGAATTCCGGCGCGGGCCGGCCTGGAAGACCCTGGCGGAGCTCGCGGGCGGCGAGAAGGTGGACATCGTCTTCGTGGACGCCGACAAGATGAGCTATCCGCGCTACTACCAGGCGGCCGTGCCGCTGCTGCGCCCCGGTGGCCTGCTGATCCTCGACAACGTGCTGCTCAAGGGGACCGTCCTGCAGCCCGACGCCGTCGAGGACGAGATGCCCCGCATGGCGGCCAGGACCATGGCCGAGGTCAACGTCAGGCTCGCCCGGGACCAGCGGCTGGACACCGTCATGCTCCCGATCGCGGACGGCGTGACGATCGCGCGCAAGAAGTGACGGTGTACCTATCCCCGACCGCGCAGCACGGATACCTGAGAGAAGCACGATGACCGCTCCCCAGGATGGGCATGCCCCGACGACACGAGATCAGGTACGGCCGCTGAACGGTGCGGAGTACATCGAGAGCCTGCGCGACGGCCGGGAGATCTACATCAACGGCGACCGGGTCGCGGACGTCACCGTGCACCCGGCGTTTCGCAACTCCGCCCGCATGACGGCACGCCTCTACGACGCCCTGCACGACCCGAGCACCCGCCCGGTGCTCACGGCGCCCACCGACGCCGGCCACGGGTACACGCACAGGTTCTTCACCACGCCGCACACCGTCGACGACATGATCGCGGACCAGCGGGCGATCGCGGCCTGGGCACGTCTGACCTACGGCTGGATGGGCCGCAGCCCGGACTACAAGGCGTCCTTCCTGGGCACGCTGGGCGCTAACGCGGAGTTCTATGAGCCCTTCGCCGACAACGCGCGCCGCTGGTACCGGGAATCTCAGGAGAAGGTGCTGTTCTGGAGCCACGCGCTCGTGCACCCTCCGGTGGACCGCAGCCAGCCACCGGACCGGGTATCGGACGTGTTCGTCCATGTCGAGCGGGAGACCGACGCGGGACTGGTCGTCAGCGGGGCGAAGATGGTCGCCACCGGATCGGCCCTGACCCACTACAACTTCATCGCGCACTATGGCCTGCCCATCAAGAAGCGGGAGTTCGCGCTGGTGGCCACGGTGCCGATGGACGCCCCGGGGATGAAGCTGATCTGCCGCCCCTCCTACGCGGCGGCCGCCGCGGTGGCGGGCACGCCATTTGACTACCCGCTGTCCAGCCGGCTGGACGAGAACGACACGGTCCTCGTGCTGGACAAGGTGCTGATCCCCTGGGAAAACGTCTTCATCTACGGGGACGTGGGCAAGGTGCAGGTGTTCACCGGCGAGTCGGGGTTCATCGAGCGCTCCACCTTCCATGGGTGCACGCGGCTGGCGGTGAAGCTGGAGTTCATCGCGGGCCTGCTGGCCAAGGCGCTGGAGATCACCGGCACCGAAGCCTTCCGCGGCGTGCAGGCGCGGCTGGGCGAGGTGCTGGCCTGGCGAAACCTGTTCTGGGGCCTGTCGGATGCTGCCGCGCGGAACCCGGTCGCCTGGAAGAACGGCGCCCTGCTGCCCAACCTGCAGTACGGGCAGGCGTACCGATGGTTCATGCAGATCGGATACCCGCGGGTCAGGGAGATCGTGCTCCAGGACGTCGCCGGCGGCCTGATTTATGTCAACTCCAGCGCGAGCGACTTCAAGAATCCCGATATCCGCCGCTACCTGGACACCTACCTCCGGGGCTCGAACGGCATCGACGCCGTCGAGCGGGTCAAGGTCATGAAGCTGCTCTGGGACGCCGTCGGTACCGAATTCGGCGGCCGCCACGAGCTGTACGAGCGCAACTACGCCGGTAATCACGAGAACACGCGCACCGAGTTGCTCTTCGGTCAGGCCGCATCCGGCCAGCTCGACGGCTACAAGGCCTTCGCCGACCAGTGCCTGAGCGAGTACGACCTGGACGGGTGGACGGTGCCGGACCTGTCCGGGCACCCGATGTGATCAGGGAGAAGTCATGCTCCGCGGACGGGTCCGAGGTGCCGTATGAGGAGGTCGCCAAGGGGTTCGAGCTGCCCGGCGGCGAGATGGTCGTGCTCACCGACGAGGACCTGGCCGACCTGCCGCTCACGTCGAGCAAGAGCATCGAGGTCCTGCAC
>DATKRH010000048.1:0-36424 GCA_035532295.1 Streptosporangiaceae bacterium | reverse complement strand
ACGGCCGGGATCACCAGCACCGCCACTAGCCATCCGAGGGCCGAGGGGAAGCTGCCGCCGAGCAGCCGGGCCAGCGGGGGGACGCCGACGAAAAGGAACAGCACTGCGACCTCGACCGTCACCGCGCCGAGCAGGAGCGGGTTGCCGGGCCAGTCGAGCCGGCCTATCGATCGCGACTGGCTGCGGCAGGCGAAAGCGGTAGCCAGCTGGCCGAGGACAACGGTGGCGAACGCGGTGCCGGACGCCGTGGCGAGCAGGGCGGTCGAGGGTGTCTGGCCCCAGGCCCAGCCGCCGGCCAGCAGCACCGCGACGAAGGCCGACATCTCCACGGCAGCCTCGGCCGGGCCGAGCACCCCGAAGACCCGGCCGACGAGGGGGCGGGTGATCAGCCCGCCGGCTCGCATCCGGCCGGCCATGGTCCGCGGGTTGGGCGGCTCGGCGCCGAGAGCGAGCGCGGGGAGCAGGTCGGTCCCGATGTCGAGGGCGAGGATCTGCAGCACCCCCAGCGCGAGGGGGAGCTTGCCGCCGGTGATCGCCCAGGCGACGAAGGGGACAAGCTCGGCGACGTTGTCGGTCAGGTGATAGGTGAGGAACCGGCGGATGTTGGTGAACGTGGCCCGGCCCAGCTCGACCGCGGCGACGATAGTCGCGAAGTGATCGTCGAGCAGGACCAGGTCGGCCGCCTCTCGGGCAACGTCGGTGCCGGAGGCACCCATCGCCACTCCGATGTCGGCCTGCCGGAGCGCTGGGCCGTCGTTGACTCCATCCCCGGTCATCGCCACCACGTGCCCCCGCTTTTGCAGGGCGCGGGCGATCCGCAGCTTGTCCTCGGGCGTGACCCGGGCGAGGATCACGCCGTCGCGATCCAGCAGCCTGCCTAGCTCATCCTCGTCGGCGGGCAGGTCCGCGCCAACCACGACCAGCGGGTCAGGGCCGGCCAGCCCCACCTCCTCGGCGACCGCGCGGGCGGTGGTCGGGTGATCCCGGTGACCATGGCCAGCCTGATCCCGGCCCGCTGGCAGGCGGCGATCGCGTCGGTCACGTCATCGCGGGGCGGGTCCTCCAGCCCGACCAGGCCCAGCAGGGTGAGGTCGCGCTCGGCCTGGTCGGGGTCGGCGGGCAGCCGGTCCGCGTCGCGGCAGGCGACCGCCAGCACGCGCAATCCGGCCGCGGTCATCGTGGCCAGCGCGGCGGTCGCCTCCGGGACTGGCCGGCATCGGGGCAGCACCGCATCCGGGGCGCCCTTGACCTGGAGCATGCCCTCGGACACCACCGAGGCACGCCGGCGGCGAGGGTCGAACGGGAACCGCTGCACCACCTGGCTGCTGCTCAGTTCATCCAGTCGGACTCCGGCCCGCATCGCGAACGTGGACAGTGCTGCCTCCATCGGATCACCAACCGGGTGCCAGCCGTCCGGCCGCTCGGCGATCCGGCCAGTGGAGGAACGGACAGCCGCGACCGCGAGACGCCGTAGCTGCGGGACGACGGCGGGACTGGCGGTCACGGTGCCCGCGGGTGAATACCCGGTCCCCGACACCCAGGCGGCACCGGCGGTGGTCCATACCTCCACCACGGTCATCTCGTTACGGGTCAGGGTTCCGGTCTTGTCGGTGCAGATGTAGGTGGTGGAGCCGAGGGTTTCGACGGATTCGAGCTTGCGCACCAGTGCGTGGCGGTGGGCCATCCGCTGCGCGGCCCGGGCCAGCGACAGGGTCACCGTGGGCAGCAGCCCTTCCGGCACCAGTGCCACGGTGACTCCGACCGCCAGCAGGAAGCCGTTGGCCGGCGCCATGCCCAGGGTGACCGCGACGCCGAAGAACACCACGCCGACGGTGACCGCGATGGCGGCCACGGTGATGACGACCCGGCGCAGCTGGAGCGCGAGCGGACTGGGCCGGCGATGCGCCTGGCGGGTGAGGGCCGCGATGTCGGCCAGCCGGGTGTGCCTCCCGGTGGCCGCTACCGCCGCCTCGGCCTCGCCCTCCACCACGAAGGTGCCTGCATACGCCCGCCTGCCCGGCTCCGGGCGGACCGGGACGCTCTCGCCGGTCAGCATGGCCTCGTCGAGCGCCAGGCTGTGCACGTCGAGCAGGTCGAGGTCGGCACAGACCCGGTCGCCGGCCGCGAGCAGCACGATGTCGTCCACCACCAGGTCTGCGGCGTCTATCACCGTCCGGCGGGCGTCCCGGCGCACGATGACCCGGGCCGGCAGCAGCTCGCGGAGCCGCCGCCCGGCCCGGTCGGCGCGGTATTCCTGAACGAACGCGAACACGCCGTTGACCAGCACGACGATCACGATGGCCACGGCCAGCTGCGGCAGCCCGCCGAGGTAAGCGAGCCCCGCGGCGACCCACAGCAGCAGCGCGAAGAAGTGCGTCAGCTGCCGGGCGAGCAGCAGCGCGGGAGAAGGCGGCCGGGGCGTGGGCAGCACGTTCGGCCCGTCGCGCCGCAGCCTGGCGGCAGCATCGGGCGTGGTCAGCCCGGGCCGTTCGGGCACGGTCGTCATCGCGGTGGCCACCTCACCATCGTGCCTGGTCAGCAATCCGGCCCGGCAGGGGCATAGGGCCCGGGGCCGCTCCGGCTCCCGGGCGGATAAGCCCCGCCAGGGCGTCGTCCGGGCAGTGACCTGGGGGACGTTCGGCCTCTGGAAGACCGGCCTCTGTCCGGCATCTCCTGGGGAGAGACGCGACCGGCTCGCAGGGCCGCGCAGGCTCGCAGGGCCGCACAAGGAGGAAGACGATGAGCTGTGGAGGGTGTGGTTACGGGCATTGCCACCACTGTGGTTTTGGGCATTGCCATCACGGGGATTACGGGTACGGGCCGCCCCCGCCCTGGCCGGGGTACGGGCCGGGGTACGGGCCGGGGTACGGGCCGCGGCGGCGTCGGCGCCGCGCGCCGGATGAGGAGGACCTGGCGGAGTACCTGCGCGACCTTGAGGAGGAGACCGGGCAGGTCCGTGCGGAACTGGAGAGGCTGCGCGGGTCCCGCGACACCGGGGAGGGCTGATGCAGGTGCCCGGCGAAGCACCCCGGCCGGTGATCGTGGCCGGGGTGGACGGGTCCGACGACAGCAAGGAAGCTCTCCGGTGGGCAGCCCGGCAGGCCCGGCTGATCGGGGGTGAGGTGCACGCGGTGAGCGCGTGGCAGGTCCCGGCCACGATCTTTATCGTGCCCAGTTACACCGAGACCGACTACTATCAGGACGCTGCGCAGACCCTGAACAAGGCTGTGCTGGACGCGCTGGGGCGGGACCCCGGCGTCCCGGTCATCACCCGGCTGGTGCAGAGCCGGCCGGCCGTCGCACTGATCAAGGCGGCGGAGCAGGCGGAACTGCTGGTGGTCGGCGGTCATGGGCACGGTGAACTGCCGGGCATGCACCTGGGGTCGGTGGCTTCCTACTGCGTCCACCACGCCCCGTGCCCGGTGACTGTCGTCTGCCATGCCCGCCGATGACAGCAAGCCCGCCGCTGCCTGCCAGGCACGTGAATGCGCATCATGGCCTGGTAGCGCACGAGGTAGTGCTGCTGCTGGGGACCGATGTGGAGAGCGGCCTGGCTGAGGTCGACGCTGGCCGCCGCCGGGAGCGTTACGGGCCGAACGTGCTGCCCCGGGCGCGGCGGGTGGGGCCGCTGGCGCGGGTGCTGGCGCAGGTGAACAATCCGCTCATCTATGTGCTGCTGGCAGCGGGGGCGGTGACGCTGGCGCTGGGGGAGCAGGTGGATGCCGCCGTGATCTTCGGGGTGGTCGCGGTCAACACGCTCATCGGGTATGTGCAGGAGTGGAAGGCCGAGGCGGCGCTGGATGCCTTGCGGGCGATGGTGCACACCGAGGCGAGGGTGGTGCGGGACGGCCGGGCGCGGACGGTGCCGTCGCAGGATCTCGTCCCGGGTGATCTGGTGCTGGTCGAGGCTGGTGACAAGGTTCCCGCTGACCTGCGCCTGGTCCGGATGGCGGAGCTGGCGGCTGATGAGTCGGCGCTGACGGGGGAGTCGGTGCCGGTGGTCAAGGACGAGGTGGTGCTGCCGGCTGACACCCCGGTCGCCGACCGCCGGAACATGCTGTACTCGGGGACGCTGGTGACCGGCGGGACCGGGGCGGGGATCACGGTGGCGACCGGGGCGGAGACCGAGCTGGGGGAGATTCACCGGCTGGTGGGCAGCGCCGAGGTGATGGCTACCCCGCTGACCCGCAAGCTGGCCTGGTTCAGCAAGGTCCTGACGGTGGTGATCTTGGGCCTGGCCGCGGTGACGTTCGCCATTGGCGTGTCCAGGGGCGAGAGCGTCACCGGGATGTTCACCGCTGCCGTGGCGCTGGCCGTGGGGGCGATCCCGGAGGGACTGCCGGCCGCGGTGACGATCACCCTGGCGATCGGGGTGGCCAGGATGGCGCGCCGGCGGGCGGTGATCCGCCGGCTGCCCGCGGTCGAGACCCTGGGCAGCACCACCGTGATCTGTACCGACAAGACCGGGACGCTGACCCAGAACCAGATGACGGTGCGGGCGGTGCGCACCCCGGATCGTGCCTACGACGTGACCGGCGCCGGGTACGCCGCGCAGGGCGAGATCCTGGCCGCCGGCCGGCGCCCGGCCGGCGTCGGCCGCGACCGGGCGCTGCGGTGGTGCCTGCTAGCGGGCGCCGCCTGCAACGACGCCGCCGTTCACTACGAGGACGGCCAGCCGGTGCTCATCGGCGACCCGACCGAGGGCGCGATGCTGGTGGCCGCGGCCAAGACAGGCCTGAATCAGGCCAGCGTCGCGGCTGACTTCCCGCGCGTGGCCGCGATCCCGTTCAGTTCGCAGCGCCAGTACATGGCGACCGTGCACGACGGCCGCGGCCCGGATGCCCAGGAGCCGTTCGTCGTGTTCGCGAAGGGAGCGACCGAGCGCGTCCTGGCCCTGTGCGAAGCGGAGATGGCCGCCGATGGCGCGCTCCGGCCGCTGGATCCCGGCGCCGCGAACCGGGCCGCCGCCGACCTGGCCTCGGCGGGGCTGCGGGTGCTGGCCACCGCGATGCGGTGGGTCTCCACCCGCGCCGGAGCGTTCACCGCCGGCCCGTCCGGGGAGCCCGCGGCGATCCTGCCGGGGACGATGGTGTTCACCGGGCTGCAGGCCATGCTGGATCCGCCGCGGCCCGCCGCCGCGGCCGCCGTTCGCGCTGCCCGGGGGGCGGGCGTGACCGTGAAGATGATCACCGGCGACCACGCGGCTACCGCGGTCGCCGTCGCCGGGCCCGTGGGCCTGCTCGACGACAGGAGCCCCGGCGATGTCCTCACCGGCGCGGACCTGGCCGCGCTGCCGCCCGGCGAGTACGCCGACGCGGTCGAGCGCGCCACGGTGTTCGCCCGGGTCTCGCCGGAGCAGAAACTCCGGCTGGTAGAGGCGTTCCAGTCCCGCGGTGAGGTGGTGGCCATGACCGGCGACGGGGTCAACGACGCACCGGCGCTGCGTCGGGCCGACATCGGGGTAGCGATGGGGCTGGCCGGGACCGAGGTCGCCAAGGAAGCCGCCGACATGGTGCTCATTGACGATGACTTCGCCACCATCGAGGCCGCCGTGGAGGAAGGCCGCGGCGTGTTCGACAACCTGACCAAGTTCATCGTCTGGACCCTGCCGACGAATATCGGTGAGGGCCTGGTCATCCTGGTCGCGATCCTGCTCGGCACCGCGCTGCCGGTCCTGCCCACTCAGATCCTGTGGATCAACATGAGCACCGCGGTCGCCCTCGGGCTGATGCTCGCCTTCGAGCCCAAGGAAGAGGGGATCATGTCACGGCCGCCCCGCGACCCCCGTCAGCCGCTGCTCACCGGGGTCCTGGTCTGGCGGATCATCCTGGTCTCGGCACTTCTGGTTGGCGGGTCATGGTGGCTGTTCGAATGGGAGAAGGCCAACGGCGCCTCGCTGGCCCAGGCCCGCACCGCCGCGATGAACCTATTCGTCATGGTGGAGGTGTTCTACCTGTTCAGCTGCCGGTCGCTGACCCGCTCCATGTGGCGGGCGGGCGTCTTTAGCAACCACTGGATCATCGTGGGAGTCACCGTCCAGGTGGCCGGGCAGCTGGCGCTCACCTACCTGCCTGCCATGGCTCACCTGTTCCAGACCGCCCCGATCACCGCGGGCGCGTGGCTGCGGATCATCGGGCTAGCGCTGGCCGCCTCCCTGGTCGTGGCCGTCGACAAACGGCTCACCCGCTGGGCCCACGCAGCCCGAGGGTGATCGCTTTGCCGTGCTTGACGGCCCGCGGGCTCCGACGTAACTTCGAAAAGAGAAAAGAATCCTTTGCCCTTCTTTCTTCCCTTGAGGGAGCCGAATGGGATGAGCGACCGGGCTGGCGGGGAAGCGGCTGGCGGGGAAGCGGCGCTGACGGATTCCGACGTCGCGGTATTCGGAACGAGTGGCTGGCTCTCGTTACAGCAGGCGACTACCCCTGACGAGCTTGACTGGCTCGGGGGAATCTATGACGAGCTTTTTGAGTCGCAGACGGGCAGCGGGGCCGGGGAGTTCTTCGACCTGGCGGGCGTGCCCGGCGGTGCCGGGCCGCAGCTGCTGCCGCAGATCATGGACCCGCAGCTGAAGGTTCCGGAACTGGGCGGGACGCGGTTTTACGACACTGCCCGGCTCGTGGCGGCCCGGCTGCTCGGCGTGGCGGGTGACGATCTGGCCCACTTCAGCCACATGATCCTCAAGCCGGCCCGCTATGGTCATGAGACCCCCTGGCACCAGGACGAGGCCTACTGGGATCCTTACTTCGATCATGACGGCGTGAGCGTGTGGATGCCGCTGGAGGACGCTAGCGTCGAGAGCGGCTGCATGCGGTTCATTCCCGGATCTCACCTCGGTCCCGTGCGACCCCATCGGCATATCCATGACGATCCGCAGGTACACGGGCTCGTCACCGATGACGTCGACGAGCGGCAGGCGGTCGCCTGCCCGCTCCCGGCCGGCGGCATTTCCGTGCACCACAGCCGCATGGTGCACTACGCGGGGCCGAACCGGACGGACAGGCCGCGCCGTGCCTATATCCATGTCTTCTCGGTTCCGCCGCGGCGGCGGGCAGCGCCCTACGCCCGGCCGTGGCTGGATATGCGTCGCTTTGAGCCTCCCGGCGCGTCCCGCGAGGCGGCGGAGTGACATGATCAGGCTGGTCTTATCTCGCGTGCTGTGGTCGGTCCCGCTGCTGTGGGTCGTGTCGGCGCTCACCTTCGGGCTCGTCTCGCTCGTGCCGGGCAACGCCGCGCAGGCCATCCTCGGCCCGGACGCCAGCGCCGCGCAGCTGTCCACCCTGACCAGGCAGCTCGGCCTTGACCAGCCGCTGTGGACGCAGTACTGGCACTGGCTGGACCGGGCCGTGCACGGCGACCTGGGGACGTCCCTGGCGACGGGCCAGAGCGTGTCCACGATCCTGGGCTCGCGGCTGACCGTCTCGCTCACGCTGATCATTGGCGGGACCCTGGTGGCTGGCGTGCTCGGGGTCGCGTTCGGCATCTGGGCGGCGACGCGCGGGGGAGTGCTCGGGCATCTTGTCGAAGTCGGCGCCGTCCTCGGCCTGGCGGTCCCCAACTTCTGGCTAGGGCTGGTGCTGATCGAGCTGTTCGCGGTGAGCGTGCGGATCTTCCCGGCCACGGGGTTCGTTCCCTTCGGCCAGAGCCCGCCGCAGTGGGCGCTGTCCCTCGTGCTGCCGGTCCTGGCCATCGCCGCGGTGGGAATGACGATGATCGCCGTGCAGACCAGAGACTCGATGCTCGAGGTTCTCCGCCGCGACTTCGTCCGGGTGCTGGAGGCCAACGGCATCCCCCGCCGCTCGGTCGTCTACCGTCACGTCCTGCGCAACGCCGCGATTCCCGTGGTCACGGTCATCGGGATCACGTTCGTCGGCCTGCTCGGCGCCAGCGTGCTGGTCGAGTCGGTCTTCGCCCTTCCCGGTCTGGGTTCCGGGCTGACCACCGCGGCATCGCAGCATGACCTCCCGGTGATCCAGGGCGCGGTCTTGTGCTTCACGCTCGTGGTCGTGGTGGTCAACCTGCTGGTGGACGTTGCCTACGGGCTGCTCAGTCCGCAGGTGCGGGTGCGATGACGCGCGGCACGCGCGGTGGGCGCGGTGGGCGCGGCACGCGCGGTGGGCGGAAGCCGGCCTGGCGCCGGCTCGCGCGCCGGCCGCTCGGCGTCGCGGGGGCGGCCTGGCTCCTGCTCGTCCTGCTCGGCGCCATCTTCGCTCCCGGCATCGCCCCGTACGGCCCTGAGGTTCAGGACCTGAGCTCCGCTCTTTCCGGCCCCACGATGAGTCATCTGCTGGGAACCGACCCGCTCGGCCGTGATGTCCTCAGCCAGCTGCTCTTCGGCGCCCGGCCCACCCTGGTCGGCGTGGTCGCCGCCCTGATCGCCTGGCTGGTGGCCGGCGTCGCGCTCGGCGTGATCGGCGGCTATGCGGGCGGCGTCACCGACGCGGCGATCAGCCGCGTCACGGACCTGCTGCTCTCTCTCCCGGTGCTGGTCGTCCTGCTGGTCATCTTCTCGCTGTTCCCTGACGCGCTGGTCATGCCGATGGCCGTCCTCGGTGTCATCGCCTCGGCGGGCCTGGCCCGGGTGGTCCGCAGCGTGACTCTCTCGGTGCGCGAGGAGCTGTATATCCGGGCCGCGCGGGTGGCCGGGCTCTCCCATCCGAAGATTGTGCTGCGCCACGTCCTGCCGCGCATCGCCTCGACCGTGATCGTGCAGGCCGCCCTGTTCGCCGGCGTGGCGCTGATCACGGAGAGCGGCCTGGCCTTCCTCGGCTTCGGGATCGTGCTGCCCGAGCCGAGCTGGGGCGGGCTGATCGCGGAAGGCTCGCAGACGCTGTCGCGCTCGGCGTGGCTGCTCGTGCCGAGCGGCGGGATCCTCGGACTCACGGTCGTTGCCTTCGTCCTGCTCGGCAACGCGATCCGGGATACCTCGACGCAGGCGTGGTCTGCTCCCCGGCAGGTGGCGGGACGCCGCGGCGCCCCGCCTGAGCATCCCGCTGAGGGCTCCGCTGAGCACTCCGCTGGTCATTCTGGCGATGCCCTGCTGAGCGTCGAGCACCTCTGCGTCGGCTTCGCGGACGGCCGGGGGACCAGGCCGGTCGTCTCCGACCTGAGCTTCGTGATCCGCCGGGGCGAGACCCTCGCCGTCCTGGGTGAGTCCGGGTGCGGCAAGACCATCACCGCGCTGGCCGTGCTGGGTTTGCTGCCGCCCGGCGCGCGGCGCACCGGCGGCCAGGTGCTGCTCGGCGGACTGGACCTGACCGCCCTGGCGCCGCGTGAGATCGCGGCCGTCCGCGGGCGGCGCATCGGCTACATCGCCCAGGACCCGATGGTCAGCCTGGACCCGACCTTCACCGCGGGATCGCAGATCGCCGAGGCCGTCCGCCGCCACACGGGCTGCCGCCGGGCGCAGGCCCGCCGTCAGGCCGTTGAGCTGCTCGACTTGGTCAATATCCCCGAGCCGCAGGTCGTGGCCCGCCGCTATCCCCACCAGCTGTCCGGAGGCATGCTCCAGCGGTGCGTCACCGCCCTCGCGCTGGCCGGCAGCCCGCAGCTCCTCATCGCCGACGAGCCGACGACCGCGCTAGACGTAACGATCCAGGCGGAGATCCTCGCCCTGCTGCGTAGCCTGCAGCAGGAGCGTGGCATGTCCCTGCTCCTGGTGACCCACGACTGGGGAGTGGCCGCCGCCGTGGCCGACCGGGCGCTGGTGATGTACGCCGGGCAGCTCGTCGAGACCGCGACGCCGGCCCGCCTGTTCAACGGCCCGGCCCATCCCTATACGCGGGGCCTGCTGGCATCCAGCCCGCGGCTCGCCACCGTCGGCGGGCGCCTCCAGGCCATCCCCGGGTCGGTGCCGACTCCCGGCATGTGGCCGGCCGGCTGCAGGTTCGCGCCGCGGTGCCCGGAAGCCGAAGATCGGTGCAGGGAAGGGCCGGTCGCGGTTCGCGTCGCCGCCCCCGGACACATCAGCAGGTGCCTGCACGTCACCTCGGCTGAGGCGGTCCGGCAGTGAGCCCGGAGCTGGCCGGCGGGCCGGCGGCCACCGCGGATCCCGGCTCGCCGGCTCTCCCGGTCGCGGCCGGCGAGCCTCTCCTGAACGTTCGCGGCCTGACCGTCGAGATCCGCGGCAGGCGGTTCCGTCCCCCGGTCAAGATCCTCGACCGGGTGTCGCTCTCGGTGGCACCGGGACAGACGCTGGGCCTGGTCGGGGAGTCGGGCGCGGGGAAGACTACCCTCGCGCTCGCCATCCTGGGCCTGGTCCCGGTCACGTCGGGCAGCATCCGCTTCGCGGGTCACGAGCTGGCCTCGATCGGGCGCCGCTCGCGGCGCAGGCTCAGCCGGGATCTCCAGGTGGTGTTCCAGGATCCCTACAGTGCGCTGAACCCGGCGAGGACCGTCGGGCAGGCCCTGAGCGAACCGCTCGACGTGCACGAGACCCTGTCCAGGGCGGACAAGCGCGAGCGCATCGCGCGCCTGCTCGATCAGGTCGGGCTGCCCGCCGACGCCACGGAGCGTTACCCGGCCGAGTTCTCCGGCGGGCAGCGGCAGCGCATCGCCATCGCCCGGGCCCTCATGGTCTCCCCGAAGCTGGTGATCTGCGACGAGGCGGTCAGCGCGCTCGACCTGTCGATTCAGGCCCAGATCCTGAACCTCCTGGCCGACCTGCAGCGCGAGCTATCCGTTTCGTACCTTTTCATCAGTCACGACCTGGCGGTCGTCCGCCACCTGTCGTCGCGGGTGGTGGTGCTCTACCGCGGGCAGGTCATGGAGACCGGGCCGGCGCACGCCATCTGCGGCCGGCCGTCGCATCCCTACACCCGCGCGCTGCTGGCGGCGGCGCTTTCTCCGGACCCCGGCCAGGCGCGCCCGGCTGCGCGGGGGGCGGAGCGCCGGCCGGAACTGGCAGGGGGGCCAGGCGGCTGCCCTTACTACTCACGCTGCGCGATTGCCGTGCCGCGGTGCCGCGTCGAGCGGCCCGAACTGCGGCCGACTGCCGCCGCGACGCAAGCCGCCTGTCATCGTCTCCCCGGCCAATTCTCACGAAACGCAGGAGGCACGCAATGACGACAATGCCGAGCCGCTCCCGGCGCCGCCTGATCGTCGCGGCCGGCCTGGCGGCGGCCGGGTTAGTGCTGGCCGCCTGCGCGGGATCGGCCGGGCCGACGGCATCGGCGACGCACGGGGGCGCAGCCCGCGGGGGGACCCTGACGGTCGGCACCGACTTCTCCAACGGCAGCCTCGACCCCGCCAGGGCCGACCCCGGTACGGACCCGCTTTACCTCGACCCGCTCTACGCCCCGCTGATCCGCTTCGGTACCAACGGCCAGCTCCAGGGCGTCCTCGCGACGTCCTGGTCCTACGTCGGGTCCGACAACGAGAACTTCCAGCTCACCCTTCGCCCCGGCGTGAAGTTCGCCAACGGGACGCCGGTTACCGGCGCGGCGGTCGCGGCCTCGATCAGGCACTTCAAGACCGGCGCGAGCGGCGGCCCCTGGCTGGTCAGCTGCCCGACCGTGACGGCGCCGTCGGCGACGAGAGTCGAGATCAGGTGCACCAGCCCCGATCCCGACATCCCGCAGACGCTGAGTGAGCGGCTACTCGGCGGCGACATCGTCGCCCCGGCGTCTCTAGCCCATCCCGCTACCCTCGGCACCGATCCCATCGGCGCCGGCGAGTACACCCTCGACACCGCGCAGACCGTCACCGGCTCGATCTATACCTTCGTCGCCAACCGCTACTACTTCGACCAGAAGGCGATTCACTGGAGCAAGATCGTCGTCAAGTACCTGGCCAACGCGAGCGCCGCTCTCGACGCGCTGCGCAGCGGCCAGATCCAGGAGCTGTGGACGGTGGACCCCGAGACCCTGACCGCGGCCGAGGGCGACGGAATGCCGGTATCCAGCTCTTCCCTCGGCTTCGAGGGCGTCAACCTGGCTGACCGGAGCACCACCCGCGGCAACCCGCTCGGCAACCTCAAGGTCCGCCAGGCGCTCGAGTACGCCGTCAATCGCCCGGCGATCGTGAAGGCGCTGTACGGGAAGACGCCGGGAGCCCTGGCGACGGACGAGGTGGCGATCCCCAGCGAGCCGAGCGCCTGGGACCCGGCCGTCAACAACTACTACCCGTACGACCCGGCCATGGCCAGGCAGCTCCTGGCCCGGGCAGGCTACCCGCACGGCTTCACGATCAAGGTGGAGGATCAGGGCGACGACGCCGAGCTGACCCAGGCCGTCATCGGATACTGGAACGCCATCGGCGTGCAGGCCAGGGTGACCGCTGACACCACCGTGCCCGGCTGGAGCAGCAATGTCCTGTCCAGGAAGTTCCCCGCGATGGGCTTCGCGTACGGCGGACTGCCGATGTATATGGAGGCGATCAATTTCTTTGAGCCCTCCGCCAACATCTTCAACCCGTTCGCCACTGCCGATCCCGCGATGACCGGGCTGATCAAGGCGGCCACGCTGGCTCCGGGGCCGCAGCAGGACGCGGACTTCCAGAAGGTCCAGGCGGCTGGCATCGAGCAGGCCTGGTACGTGGCCGTGACCCTCATCCCGGTCGGGCTGCTGCACAGCAGTTCCGTTGATGCCCCCCCGATCAACCAGGGCTACTACGGCAACGACACGGACGTGACGCCCGTGTCGTGAAAATGACCGCCCGGGCGCGGCTACCGGAGCAGGAAGACGGGCGAGTTCGCCCGTTACGTGGACACGGTCCTCGCCGAACTGCCCGGAAAATCTTCGGAAGTAACACCGACCGGGGCCGCAGCGCCCGAACAGCGGGAAACCGAGCAGGCGGAGGCAGGCGAATGAGCGCCACCGACATCATCGTGCCGCTCCTGGCCGCGACCGGCCCCGCAGCCGGGCCGTGATGGCCAGCGAGTCGTCGGGCGCCTGCTGGGCCTCGCGTTCGGCGGCCACGGCGTCGCGATAACGGGAGATCTCACGGTCCGTGCTCGCCTGGTCCCAGCCGAGCTCGCCGGCCATCAGCGCCGCTACGTGCGGCGCGGCCGCGAGCCCGCCGTCGCGTACCTCGAAGGCAGTCCGGGTCCGCCGGGCCAGCACGTCGTCGAGATGAACGGCGCCCTCGTGCGTGCACGCGTAGACCACCTCCGCCCCCAGGTAGCCGCCCGCGCCGGGCACGGGCTCCCGGAGGTCCGGGCGCCGGCCGATGAGCTCGACCAGGTCGTCGATACAGGACCCGTACCGGCGTAGTAGCCGTTCCACCTGCGCCACGTCCAGTCCGTTGCGCGCGGCGATCAGCTGACGCGACTCCCGCCGGCTCGCGTACCCGCGGGCGCCGACGAGCGGCACGCGGTGGGTGCGCGACGGCGGGACCGCCGGCCCCAGGTCCCGGGCGGCCGCGTCAATGAGGTCGCGGGCCATCACCCGGTAGGTCGTGAACTTGCCGCCGGCGATGGTCGTGAGACCGGCGACGGAGGCATCGACCGCGTGCTCGCGGCTGAGCCGCGTGGTGTCGGCGGCGTCGGCCGCCACCAGCGGCCGCAGGCCGGCGAAGACCCCCTCGATGTCGGCGGCGGTGATCGGGTCGCGCAGCATCTGGCTGGCCTTGGCCAGCAGGTAGTCGATGTCCGCGCGGCTGGCCGTGGGGTAGGCCGGGTCGTAGCGCCATTCGGTGTCGGTGTCCCCGATGATCCAGTGATCGCCCCACGGGATCACGAACAGCACGCTCTTCTCGGTCCGGGTCAGCAGGCCGGTCTCCATCTGGATCCGGTCGCGGGGGATGACGATATGGACGCCCTTAGACGGCCGGACCTGCAACTGCCCCTCAGCCCCGGCGTCCTCGCCGGTCCCGGCACCGGCACTGGCGCCGGCACTGGCGTCGGCCCCGGTACCGCGGCTGGCCCACGCCCCGGTCGCCATCGCCACGTGCCGGCCCCGGATGCACAGGTCCGTCCCGGTGAGCAGGTCACGGGCCCGGACGCCCCGCACCCGGCCCCCTTCGGACAGCAGGCCGTCCGCCCGGATGCAGGTGGCCAGCGCCGCGCCGTGGGCGGCCGCGGTCCGGGCCAGGAAGGCCACCATCCGCGCGTCGTCTTCCTGCGCGTCGTAGAACTGGACGGCGCCGACCAGGGCCTCCGGCCGCAGCGCCGGCGCGATCCGCAGCGCGCCAGCGCGAGTGAGGTGCCGGGCCCGCGGCACCGCCCGCCGGCCGCCCATGGTGTCGTAGAGGACCAGGCCGGCTCCCACATACGGCCGTTCCCACCAGCGGTGCGTGAGCGGCCAGAGAAAAGGCACCGGCGTAACGAGATGGGGTGCGAGCTCGGTCAGCAGCAGACGGCGCTCGCGCAGGGCCTCCCGGACCAGCCCGAAGTCGAGCATCTCCAGGTAGCGCAGGCCGCCGTGAATGAGCTTGCTGGACTTGCTCGACGCGCCGGCCGCGTAATCGCTGGCCTCGATGAGCGCGACGCTCAGCCCGCGGGTCGCGGCGTCGACCGCCGCCCCGGCTCCCGTCACGCCGCCGCCGACCACGACGACATCGAAGACCTCGCGCTCCAGGCGCGCCCGCGACCACGCCCGGTGCCGCGGGCCCAGGATGCTCGACCCGCGGCCCTCCAGGTCACCGCGAGCGCCGACAGTCGGTCCTGACGTCATGACGCCTCCAGCCCCGTGGGGTGCCCGGCGGCCTGCCCCCTGGCTATCGAGGCCGCCAGCGCTGACCGCCAGCCGTCGCGGGCGACGGTGCGCAAGTCCGCGGGCAGCGTGGGCGATATGGCGGTGCGCGGCCCGGAAGGCAGCGCGCCGAGGGCGGCCCTGTCCCACTGACCCGTGCCCAGGCCGGCCAGCGCGCCGGCTCCGAGGGCCGTGGCCTCGGTCACCGCGGGCCGCTCCAGGGCGACCCCGGCCAGGTCGGCGATGGCCCGCAGGACCGAGTCGTTGGCGGCGAGCCCGCCGTCGACGCGAACGACCTCCAGCGGGCCGCGCAGGCCCGATCGCACCGCCTCGATGGCGTCGACGATCTGGTGGACCACGCCCAGGAGAGCCGCCTCAGCCAGGTCGGCCGCCGTGCTGGCGGCGGTCAGCCCGAAAATGTCGGCCCGCGGGCCGGCGCCCCAGTGCGGTGTTCCCAGCCCGAACAGGGCGGGCACGCACCACGGCCCGGCGGCCGGATCCCGCAGCGCGCCGGCGCGGATCGACGGCCAGGCGCCCGGCGCCAGCGCGCCGATCTGGCGAAGCCAGCTGGTGACGCCCCCGGCGTTGGGGACGAAGCCCTCCAGCGCATAGGCGGTCTCGCCCGGCAGCTGCCACGCGCAGCTGGATACCGTGCCCGGCGGAAGCCGGGACGGCGGGGCGTTGCCCGCGTGACACCAGAGAAAGGCTCCGGTGCCCAGCGTCAGCTTGGCCATGCCCTCCTGCCAGCAGCGCTGGCCGAACAGCGCACCTGGCTGATCGCCGATGCTGGCGCTGATGACGGCCTGACCGCCACAGACGCCCGCGTCGGTGGTGGCCAGCCGCCCCACGGTCGGGACGATCGCCGGCAGTATCTGCTCCGGGACACCGAACAGCTCGAGCATGGCGGCGGACCAGCCGCCGGCGGCGAGCCCGAACAGCATCGTCCGGGCGGCCATAGACGGCTCGGTAATGTGGGCGGCTCCGCCGCTCAGGTGCCAGGTCAGCCAGCTGTTGACGTCACCGAACAGGAGCTGCCCCGCCGCCGCCCGGCGCCGGGCACCGGGGATCTCATCCAGGAGCCAGGCCACCTTCGAGGCGCTGAACGCCGGCTCGAGCGGAAGTCCGGTCGACGCCTGGATGTCCGGCTGGCAGCCGGCGTCCCGCAGCTGCGCACAGAGCCCGGCCGCCCGGCCGTCCCGCCAGCTGATGGCCGGATAGACCGCCTGGCCGGTCGCCCGGTCCCACACCACGAACGTCTCGGTCTGCGCGGCCAGCCCGATGCCCGCGACGTCGGTCCAGCTGACCTCCGCCTCGCCCATCGCGTCCCGCATGGCACCGAGCACGCCGCACACGATCTGCGCCGGGTCGTGCTCGACCCGGCCGGCCGCGGGGAAGGAGGTCGCCAGCGGGCGGCTGCCGGTCGCCAGGGCCCGCAGCTTGCCGTCGAACACGACGCATCGGCTGGACGAGCTGCCCTGGTCGATGGCCAGCAGGACGGCGGAACCGCCGGACATCACCCGGTCCCGGCCGCGCGGAGAACCTCGCGGATCTGCCCGGCGACCGACGGGCCGCCGGGCAGGCGGCCCTCGAATATGGCCCCGCCAATGGTGAAGCCCCACGCTCCCGCCTGGTCCAGCGCCGTGATCTGCTCGATGCTCGCCACCGACCCGGCCGCGATCACCGGCCCGCTCGCGGCGTCCACCACGGCCCGGGTCAGTGTCGCGGCATCGGCGCGGGGATGGCGGTAGGCGAGCAGGTCGAGCCCGTACACGCCGTTCAGGGCGGTCATCGCGCGACCGCTGTCGGCGATCTGCGCGATCTCGCCGTGCAGCACGCTCGGATGCCCCACGACCGTGCCGGGGAAGGGGCAGTACCGCGCCGCGCTGCCGTCGAGGACCTTGAGCACATCGACGGGGTGGGTCCCGCCCAGCAGCCAGTCCACGCCGATGTCCGCCGCCGCCGCGGCCGAGGTCAGCTCGTCCTCGCGGGTCGTCGAGACGACCTCGAGCATGACCTCCAGACCGTCGGCGTGCGCGGCCGCGCACACCTCCCGCAGCGTCGCGGGCGGCACCCCGATGTCCTTGAAGCCGACATAGCGCAGCCCGCTGCCGCGGACCTCCTCCTCGTAGACCGCCAGGGCATTCTCGATGGTGGCGTCGTAATGGGTCAGCATGAAGACGAACTCGATCACCGCGAACTCCTGTCAGTCGGCCCGTCCGGCTGGCCGGGCAGCAGTTGGCCGATCCCCGCGATGACGTAATCGGGGCGCACCGGGGAACTGGCCAGCTCGTCGGCGCTGGTCGCGCCGGACAAGACCAGCACGCTGATCATGCCGAGCGCGCGGCTCAGCGCGACGTCGGTCAGGATGCGATCACCCACGACGGCCACCTCACCGGCGGGCACGGCCAGGCGCCGCAGCAGCTCGGCGGCCATGTGCTCACCCGGCTTGCCCAGCACCGCCTCGGCGCGCGCGCCGGTGCAGGCCTCCACGGCGGCCAGCATGGCGGCGCAGTCCGGCAGACCGCCGTCCGGAGTCGGGCAGAACGGGTCCGGGTTCGTGGCGACGATCGCCGCCCCGAAGTGACGGACCGCGCGGTAGGCCCGCAGCAGCTTGTCGTAGCTGAAGCCACGGTCGAACGAGACGACCACCACGCCGGCCCGGGCCGGATCGGCGGTCACCTCGATCCCCGCCGCCTCCAGCGTCTGGTCCAGCAGCGGCTCGGCGATGGTAAGCACCGGGGCGCCGGGGTGACGGGCGGCCAGGTAGGCGGTCAGCACGCCTAGCGGCGTCACCACCTCTGCCTCGCCCGCGGCGATCCCGAGCGCGGTCAGGCGCCGGGCATAGCTGGCCGCCGAGCGCAGCGGGTTGTTGGTCAGGAAGACCACGCCCGCGCCCGCCGCGCGGATCCGGGCCACCGCGCGGGCAGCCCCCGGCAGCAGTTCCTCCCCGAGGTACACGGTGCCGTCGAGGTCGAGCGCGTAGCCGCCGAACAGCCGCGGCGGCCGCCGCAGGTGGGTGACGGCGGCCATCGTCATGGCTGCACAGCCGCGGCGGCGGCATCGGGCAGCACAGCCGCGGCGGCGGCATCGGCCAGTACCTCGTCGACGTCGGCGTCGCGCCAGCAGCCGATGAGCACCGCCAGGTCGGCCACGCTCAGCCGCTGGCGCATGAGCAGGCAGCTCGCCACCGCCCACCGGGCCTGCTCGTCGCTCACCGGCTCGGGCAGTTCGCCAAACCCGGCCGGCAGCCCGGCGGCCCGCAGGCCCGCGGCGACCTCGCCTGGCCCGGTGAGCAGCGTGTCCAGCACGGACTCGTGGTCCGCCCAGGAGTCGCGCAGCCCGGCCAGCGGATCACCGGCCGACGACAGCGCGCGCAGCTTCCTGGCGTAGTCGGCGAAGCACTCCGCCGCCATGGCGCCGCTGGGGTCGATGAGGGCGAAGGACCTGGTGATCCGATCTCGGGCATCGTCGGGATCGGGCAGTCGCGCGACGTGATCGAGCGCCCCGCCCGCAATGGCGCGACGCACCCGGGCCCAGGTAGCCGCCGCCACCACGCTGCCTACGCCGACCTGGGTGCCGTGCAGGCTGGCCCGGTCCCCGCGGGCGGCGGCCGCCATCTCCAGCAGGTGGCTCACCGCGTGCTCCATCCCTGACGCCGGGGCGGTCGACCCGGCGACGCCCATCCCGATGCCGCTGAGCGTCAGGATGCGGGCCAGCCCGGCGAGCGCGCCGGGGTCGGTGTCCAGGGCCGCGGCCAGGGTCAGCAGCGCGCCGCCGTGCGCCCGGGTCAGGCCGGCGACAGCCCCGTGGTAGGCCGGATCGGTACCGGCCCGGATGACGCTGGCCAGGTACCAGTCGGCGGAGGCGGTGAACATGGCCATGAGGTCACCGGCGCCGGCCCGGTTGAGGTCCGGTGGCGCGGCCCGCAGCACCGCCGGGTCGATCACCAGCGTGTCCGGCCAGCGGCTGCGCGTCGTGCGCTTCACGCCGTCGCGCAGCAGCACCGAGAACGGGTCGGCGTAGCCGTTGACGCTCGTCGCGGTCTGGACGGCGACCAGCGGGACGCCGGCGGGCGCCGCCGCCTTGCCGATGTCGGTGATCGTCCCCGATCCGACGGTGACGACGCAGCCGGCCCCGGCGGCGGCGACGGTCGCCGCCGCGACGGTCGGGGCATCGGCGTGCAGCGCCTCGTCCCCGGCCGGGGGCCCAACGGTGACCCACTCGACCGCGAAACGACGGCGCAGGGCGTCCTGGGTGACCGAGCGCAGGTCCCGGCCCGCGACCGACATGGGCGTCGCGGCGGCCAGCACGACCACCGCGTCGCTGGCCCGGGGAAGCTGCGCCACCGCGTCCGCGAGTCCGGTCAGCGCGCCATCGCCTTCGATCACGCGGCCCAGCCCGAGCGGAAGCAGCCGCCCGGCGTCCGGGCCCGCGGCCAGGTCCCCCCGCACCGCCGCCAGGTCGAAGTGCACGGCGGCCAGGTCGAACGGCACCGGCGCGTCCGCGTTCACGCGAGGGCTCCTTCCGCGCCGTCGTACAGCGCCCGGTACTGGGCGTACCGCTCCTGGTAGACCACGGCGGCGCGGGGATCCGGCTCGTAGGCCCGCGGCGCGAGGGTCACGGTCCTGGCCACGGCGTCGGCGGCATCGGCGTACGTCCCGGCCGCCAGGCCGGCCAGGACCGCCGCGCCCAGGGCCGTCGGCTCCGGTGCCAGGACCTGCCGGACGGTCCGCCCGGTCACGTCGGCCTTGATCTGCAGCCACAGCTCGCTGCGGCCGCCGCCGCCGACAACCCGGATCTCCGGGCCGGCCAGCCCGAGCGCGTCCAGGCGGCCGATGACGTCGCGCAGCGCGAACGTGCAGCCCTCGATGACCGCGCGGGCCAGGTGGCCGCGGTCGTGGTTCATGGCCAGGCCCGCGAACACGCCCCGCATCCGGTCATTCCAGCGCGGCACGGTCGCCCCGGACAGGGCCGGCACGAACAGCACGCCGCCGGCCCCGGCCGGCGCGCGGGCCGCCAGCTCGAAGAGCCCGGCCTGGTCGATGCCGAGGATGGTCTCCGCGCACCACAGCGTGCAGCCGCCGGACACGAACCCCGGGTTCTCCACGAGCAGCAGCCCGGTGATGGCGTGCGCGTGGGTCTCCACCACGCGCTCGGGGTCGAAGACCGCGGCCGGCGCGGTCACCGCCACCGGCTCGGCGGTGCCGGACACGTCGGCGACCAGCCCGGCCACGGTGGCCCCGGCGCCGATGCACGCGGCGTGCTCGTCGCCGGTCCCCACCACCACGGCGCAGTCACGGCTCAGCCCGAGCGCCTCGGCGGCCTGCGGCGTGAGGGTCCCGGCGACCTCCGCGGACGGGCGGATGTCCGCCAGCATCGCGGGGTCCAGGCCAGCGCCCTTGAGCATGCGCTCGTCCCAGGCGCCGGTCCGGACGTCGTACAGCAGCGTGGATGAAGCGTTAGCGTGATCTTGCGCGAGGACCCCGGTGAGCCAGCCGAGCAGATAGCCGCCCACCGGCGGGAACGACGAGGCGCGGGCAAACAGGTCCGGCTCGTGCTCGCGCAGCCACATCAGCTTCGGCGCGACGTGGGAGGCGTCGGCGTTCAGCCCGGTGGTGCCGAAGATCGCGTCGGTCCCCAGCTCGGCGGCGAGGGCCGCCGCCTGGTCGGCGGCCCTGCGGTCGAGCCAGATAATCGCGGGCCGCAGCGGCCGCAGCCGGTCGTCGACCGCGACGAGGCCATCGACCTGCGACGCCAGGCCGAGATGGGTCACCTGGGACCGCTGGACGTCGTGCCGGTCCAGCAGCTGGCGGACAGCTTCGGTGAGCCCGCGTGTCCAGTCGGCCGGGTCCTGCTCGGCCCAGCCGCTCGCCGGATGCGCCATCGTGCAGCCGCGCCCGGCCGAGCCTACGAGCTGGCCGTCCGGGTCAACCAGGACGGCCTTCACGCTCTGCGAGCCGATGTCCGCGCCGATCAGGTAGCCCATGCCTGGAGTTCTCATCCCGCTCACGTGCCTCGTTCGTGACGGCCGGGCGCTGTCGCGGTGGCCCGGACGGCAGACCCGATCCCCCAGTCGGACCAGGCCTGCCGCCGGCTTAGGTGGCCTGCTGATACTCAGAGGCCTTCGTTGATGAGCCGCCCCGCCGACTCGTATTTCTCCCGGTTCCGGGATTTGAGGTAGAACGCCGCTCCGACTCCGATCAGCACCACCAGCAGGTCAATCGGCCCGAGCCAGACCGCGTAGTGATACCCGCTGCCCAGGAACAGGATGTTCTTGAACAGCAGGTAGATGACGAAGACCTGGGAGATGAACGAGATGCCCGGCGCGAGCCGCGTCTTCCACCAGTGCACCTCGTCGGGGTGCTGGCGCTCGAAGTACACCAGGATGCTGAGCGATACCAGCGCCTGCACCGCCAGGATCACGATGACGCCCATAACGGCCATCAGCCCGTACAGCTGCACGTAGGCCTGGGTGCTGGGGTCGTTCGACCCGACGAAGACCGCGAACCCGATGACGATCAGGGCCGCGATCACCGACTGGGTGAGCGAGGCGACATGCGGGCTCTTCCAGCGGTTGTGCGTCTTGCCCAGGGCCCGCGGCAGCAGGCCCTCGCGGCCCAGCGAGTAGAAGTACCGCGAGGTCGTGTTGTGGAAGGCCATGCCGCAGGCGAAGGAGCCGGTGATGATGAGGTAGCTCAGCAGCGAGCCCACCCAGCGGCCGGCGATCGCGTTGGCCGGGCCGATGTAGTACTGCGCGGCATTGGTCTGGGCCTGGGCGACGGCGGCGTGCACGGTCGAGTACCCGGAAAACGGCGCCCAGCTGGTGATCGTGTAGAAGACGCCGAGCCCGATGACCGAGATGTACAGGGCCCGCGGCACGATCTTCTTGGGGTCCTTGGACTCCTCGCCGTAGTTGGGCGCGCTCTCGAAGCCGACCCAGGACCAGAAGGCGAAGAACAGGCCGATGCCCACGGCCCCGGCCGCCAGCCCGTGCGAGGCCGGGAAGCCCTTGAAGGCGTTGACCGGGTTGATGGCGGCGAAGTTGACGTGCCCGTGCAGGAACATGGCCCCGTCGAAGATGATCAGGATCACGACCTCGGAGATCAGTCCGACCCCGAGCACCACGCTGGACAGGTGGATGTCGAAGTAGCTGAGGATCGAGATGAGGACCACCATGGCCAGCGCGAGCCACGGCCACGCGACGTGCACGCCGAACTCGGCGAGCTTGATATTGGCGAAGTAGGCGAAGCCGCCGCACAGCGACGCCTCGAAGACCGAGTAGGCCAGCAGCGAGCCGAAGCCGGTGCCCATGCCGATCTCCCGGCCGAGGCCGTGGCTGATGTAGGAGTAGAAGCCGCCCGCCGTCGTCTTCTTCCGGGCCATGGTGGTGTAGCCGACCGAGAAGATCACCAGGATGACCGCCGCGAACATGAAGCCAGCGGGGGTACCCAGGCCGTTGCCGAAGCCGACCGAGATCGGCGTGTTGAAGAGCATCGCGGAGATCGGGGCGGCGCCGGTCACGGTCAGGAAGAGCACTCCGAACAGGCCGATGGCGTTCTTGCGCAGCTTCTGGACGTCGCCGCGCTGGGAGATGTCCACGCTCTCCGCCAGGCCGGCGGTGGGCGGGGTGGCAGCTGGAACGTCGCCGTCAGCGCCTGCTTGCTCTCGGGTATCCGACATGCAGCCAGCCTCCTCAGTGGGCCGGGTGGTGCACCGCGCTCCGGGGAGCTCGGCACGGTGGTTAGGGGCACTGCAGTGTCATGAGTGCCGGATCACCGGAAACCAGGCCGGGAAGCGGCGGTCGGAATGCCGTCGTCGGCAGATTCCTGTAGGGGGATGACCTGACGCCGAGACCCGGTTACGGCGCCCTCGACCTGCTCCCGTCGCTCGGAGGACCCTGACCGTAACATACCGATTAGCCGCCTACAAGACCTCTTGGTCAGCGGTAACGCGGAATAAACAGCTCTTGACTATTAGGTCCAACCGATAGACGATTTGGTCTGATACGGGTTCGCGGAAGTCGGAGGGCGATGCACGACTACGAGGTTTTCACCGCGGGATCCAAGGCCGAGGTCCTGGAGCAGTCCCGCGAGTTCTGGAATCCCGGCAAGACGAACTTCTGGGTTGAATCCGGCATCGACCTGGTCATCGACCGGCGGGAGAGCTACTTCATCTGGGACATGTCCGGCACGCGGCTGATCGATGTTCACCTGAACGGCGGGACCTATAACCTCGGGCACCGCAATCCGGAACTGGTCGAGGCCCTGACGACCGGCATGCGCTCCTTCGACATCGGCAACCATCACTTCCCGTCCAGCGCCCGGGCGGCCCTGGCGGAGGCCCTCATCCGGTCCGCGCCGCCGAACCTGGCCAAGGTGGTCTACGGCAGCGGCGGCGGCGAGGCGATCGACATCGCCCTGAAGACCGCCCGGCACGCCACCAAGCGGCGCAAGATCGTCTCGATCGTGCGCGCCTACCACGGCCATACCGGACTGGCGGTCGCCGCGGGCGATGACCGGTTCGCCAAGCTGTTTCTCGCCGACCGGCCCGAGGAGTTCACGGCCGTCCCCTTTAACGACCTGACCGCCATGGAGGCGGCGCTGCGGGACCAGGACGCGGCCGCGGTCATCATGGAGACGATCCCGGCGACCTACGGGTTCCCGCTCCCCGAGCCCGGCTACCTCGAGGCCGTCAAGACCCTGTGCGAGCGTTACGGCAGCGTCTATATCGCCGACGAGGTGCAGACCGGCCTCATGCGCACCGGCGAGATGTGGGCCATCACCAAGCACGGCATCGAGCCCGACATCCTGGTCACCGGCAAGGGGCTGTCCGGCGGGATGTACCCGATCGCGGCCGTGCTCGTCAGCGAGCGGTGCGGCGAGTGGCTCACCGAGGACGGCTTCGCGCACATGTCCACCTTCGGCGGCGCGGAGCTGGGCTGCGTCGCCGCGCTGAAGACCCTGGAGATCTGCAGCCGGCCGGAGACCCGGTCGATGGTCCATTACATCGCCGACCTGATCGGCACCGGGCTGCGCGCCATCCAGTCGCGGTATCCGGACTGGTTCACCGGCATCCGGCAGAACGGCGTGGTCATGGGCCTGGAGTTCGATCACCCCGAAGGGGCGAAGTTCGTCATGCGGCACCTCTACCAGGCCGGCGTCTGGGCCATCTTCTCCACCCTGGACCCCCGGGTACTGCAGTACAAGCCGGGCCTGCTGATGACCCCGGAACTGTGCGAGGAACTGCTCGAGCGCACCGAGGCGGGGATCGCGGGCGCGCTAGCGGAGGCACGACGCCAGCCGGCCAGGAGCCGTCGGTGAGCGCCGCGGTCCCGGACCGGCCCAGTCCGCCGCCGGGCGGCGTGGCGGCGACCTGGCGCGCGCGGCAGATGCTGGCGCGCGCGCACTGGGCCGCCGGCGCCTTCGCGCAGTACGACCGGGCGTCGGTGCTGCGCATCGCCGAGGCCGCGGCCCGCGCGGCGCACGGCCAGGCCCGCCGGTACGCCGAGTGGGCGGTTCAGGAGACCGGCTTCGGGGTGGCCGAGCACAAGGTCATCAAGAACGAGGCCTGCTCGCTCGGGATACTGGAGCGCTACCGGGGCGAGGACTACGTGACCCCGCGGATTGACGGGGCGGCCAAGATCGTGGCCCTGCCGCGGCCGGCCGGGGTCGTGCTGGCCCTGACCCCGTCCACGAACCCGGTCTGCAGTGTCTTCTTCAAGGTCATCATCGCGCTGCTGACCAGGAACGCGATCGTGGTGAGCCCGCATCCGATGGCGAAGGCCTGCTGCGCCGACGCGGCGCTGCTGCTCGCCGGCGCCGCCACCGAGGCGGGCGCGCCCGACGGCATCATCCAGGTCGTCACCGACCCGACGGTTCCGCTGATCGAGGCTCTCATGTCCGACCCGGTCACCGACGTCATCGTCGCGACCGGCGGGACGGCCGTCGTCCGGGCGGCGCACCGGTCGGGCAACCCGGCGCTGGGCGTCGGCCCCGGCAATGTGCCCGTACTGGTCGATGCCAGCGCCGACCTGGGGGCCGCGGCCCGGCGGATCGTCGACAGCAAGGCCTTCGACAACTCCGTGCTCTGCACCAACGAATCGGTTCTGCTCGTGGAGGAACGCGCGGCCGATCAGCTGTTGCGCGAGATGCAGCGCCAGCACGCCGCGGTCCTGGACGTCGCGGCCACCGGAAAGCTGCGCGCCTACCTGTTCCCCGACGGACGGCTGAACGGCGAGGCGATCGGCAAGGACGCGGCCTGGATCGCCGACCGGGCCGGGATCCGGGTAGCACCGCGGACCCGCGCGCTGGTCACGCCGTTCGACCTGGTCGTGCCCGAGGAGCCGCTCGCCCGCGAGAAGCTCTCCCCGGTGCTCGGCCTGGTCCGGGTGCCGACGGCCGAGCGCGGCATCGAGGCCGCGCGCGCCGTGGTCCGACTGGGCGGAGCCGGCCACTCGGCGGCCATCCACAGCCGGGACCCGCAGACGATCCTGGCCTACGGCGCGCGGGTACCCGTACTGCGGGTCGCGGTCAACGTCGGGAACAGCACCGGCAGTTCCGGTCTGGAAACGAACCTGGCCCCGTCGATGACGCTCGGCACCGGCTTCGTCGGGCGCAGCTCGATCGGCGAGAACCTGGAGCCACGGCACCTGGTCAACTGGGCCCGGGTCGCCTACAACGCCGACGCCAGCGTGCCGTTCGACGACTTCGCGGGCCTCACCGTCACGCGCCAGCCCGACGGCCCGGTTCCGGCTTATCCCCGCGCGTCCAACCTGCCCGGGTCGCCCGGACCCGGGTCGGTCGCCAGCGCGCGCGGCGGTTCCCGGGCCGGCCCTGAAATCCGGCCGGCGGACGGCGCGCCGGCCCCGGCCGCCGGCGCGGCCGTCTCCGACGCGGTGCGCGAGCAGCTGCGCGCGCTGATCATCGAAGAGCTGCAGCAGCTGGTGAACCGGTAAGCCATGGCCGAGCTGCGATCATTTATCTTCCTGGACCAGCTGCAGCCGCAGACCATGTGCTACCTGGGCACCTGGGTCCGCGGCCGGCCGCCCCGCCTGCGGATGGCCGCCCAGGTCATCGAGATAGCGCCAGGGCTCGACATCGAGCCGCTGACCGACATCGCGCTCAAGGAGGCCGACGTCCAGGCCGGGATTCTCGTCGTGGAGCGCCAGTTCGGCTACCTCGAGCTGCACGGCAGTACCTCGGCCGTGCAGGCGGCCAGCAGCGCCGTCCTGGCGGCCCTGCAGGTCAGCGCCGACACCGCGACCCGGCCGCAGGTGCTGGCGTCGCGGATCATCAGCCGGGTGGACGCCCAGCACGCCTTCCTGGTCAACCGGAACAAGCTCGGCTCGATGGTGCTGCCGGGCGAGTCGCTGTTCGTCCTGGAACTGCAGCCCGCCTCCTACGCGATCCTGGCGGCCAACGAGGCCGAGAAGGCGGCGCAGATCAAGATCGTGGACTACCGGATGATCGGCGCCACCGGACGGGTCTACCTGTCCGGTCGCGAGGACGACGTGCGGCAGGCCTCGGAGGCGGTTACCAGCCTGCTCGGGGCGCCGCGATGAGCGGCCCGCAGCCCCCGCCCGGCCCCGACGAGCTGCGCGAGCTCGTGCGCGAGGTCCTGCGGGACGTGCTGCCCACCCTGGCCGGCTCCGCCGCGCCGAGGGCTGCGGCCGGCCCCGCTGACGATGACACCGTGCAGGCCGTCCGGCTGAGCACCGACGAGGAACTGCACGCGTTCGTCCGGCGAATCCTGCGCCTGGCCGATAGCCCCAGGCACCGCCGCGACCTCCTGGCCGGCCGGCTGCGGTTTACCCTGGCCGACACCACGGGCGCCGCCACCACGGGCGCCGCCACCACGGCCAAGAACGCGACGGCAGCCGTCATCATCCAGCGGGTCGACAAGGGCGCGGTGACCGAGCGCACCGTCATCGCCGCGGCCAGCGCCGGGGCGCGGCTGGTGCTCGGCCCGCGAGCGGTGCTGACTCCGCTCGCCAAGGACAAGGCGCGGGCGCTCGGCGTCCACGTCGAGAAGGAGCGGTGATGCTGCAAGGAGTGGTGGTGGGAAACGTCTGGTCGACCAAGCGGATCGCCGGGCTGCCCAGCGGAGCCTTCCTCGAGGTCGAGGTGACCGGGTCCGGTGAGCGGCTCGTCGCCTTCGATGTCCTCGGCAGCGGTCAGGGCGAGCGGGTGCTGGTCGCCCAGGGCTCGGTCGCCGCCGGGTGGCTGCCCGACCGCCCGCCGGTGGACGCGCTCATCATCGGGTCCATCGACGAGCCGGCCACGGCCCCGCAGCCGCCGCCGGCCGCGCGCAAGCGCAGGCAACCGCCAGCCGCTAGCCGTTAGGCCGTCTCGTGCCCCGCAGGCCGGGCGCACGCAACCGAGAGGAACGAACACACATGGCACAGAACGCGCTGGGCATGATCGAGACCAGGGGATACGTGGCCGCGCTCGCCGCCGCCGACGCCATGGTCAAGGCAGCCAACGTGGTCATCGTCGGACGGCAGGAGGTCGGCGACGGTCTGGTCGCCGTCATCATCAACGGTGACGTGGGTGCGGTGAAGGCCGCGACCGAGGCGGGCGCCGAGACGGCGTCCAGCGTGGGCGAGCTGGTCTCCGTGCACGTGATACCGCGACCGCACTCCGAGCTAGGCAAGCACTTCGTGGTCTCGGAGTGACAGGCCAGCCCGGCCCGCCAGCGGAGCCGTGATGACCAGCATCACGACGCGCATCGAGCTGCGGGTCTACCTGCCCATCGCCGGCCTGCAGCCCCAGTTCGCGGCCTACCTCGGCACGCCCACCCGGGCCCGCGGCTACCCGCCGCTGGAAGGCGACCACGCCCTGATCGTCGAGGTCGCGCCGGGCCTGGCGGTCGAGCGGATCACCGACCTGGCGCTGCGCGCCGAGCCCGCGGTCGAGCCGGGAATCCTCTTCGTCGAGCGCCACTTCGGGGTCCTGGAGGTGCACGCCCGCAGCGCGGCGCAGGTCGCCCGGGCCGGCCAGGCCATCCTCGACGGCATCGGGCACACGGCCGCCGACCAGCTCCGGCCGAGGATGATGTACGCCGACGTGATCGAGGACATCACCGACCAGCAGGCGGTGGTGATCAACCGATCGCGGCAGGCTTCCATGATCATGCCCGGTCAGTCGCTGCTGGTCTGCGAGATGGCACCCGCCCTGTTCGCGGCCGTGGCCGCCAATGCGGCCGAGCAGGCGGCCCCGCAGAACACGCTGGTCGACGTGACCATGATCGGCGCTTCCGGCCGGCTGTACCTGGCCGGCAGCACCGAGGGCGTGCTCCGCTCCCGGGCCGCGATCGAGCAGGTACTCGGCAGCGTCGAGGGGCGTGACCAGTGACCGCGCCGGACTCGGGCGCAAAGGCAGCACCGCCGGACTCGGGCGCAAAGGCAGCACCGTCCGACCCGGAGACCGTCCTGCTCGACTATGACCCGTTCGCCCGGATGGCCCTGCGCCCGTTTGGCTTCTCGCCCGGCGCGCACATCTCGCTGCTCAGCCTGTCGGAGAACGCCACCTACCGGATCGACGATCCGGCCGACGGGCGCACGGCCGTCCTGCGGGTCCACCGGACCGGTTACCACCAGCCCGGCGCCGTGGCGTCCGAGCTGGCCTGGCTTCAGGCGCTCCGGGTCGACGAGGGGCTGCGGACGCCCGCGGTGTTCCCCGCGGCCGACGGCCGTGAGGTGGTCGACATCCAGATCGGCCCGGTGACGCGGCAGACGGTGCTGTTCGAGTGGCTGCCCGGCACCGAGCCGCCGGACGAGCAGCTGGCCGAGAAATTCGAGCTGCTCGGGGAGATCAGCGGCCGCATGCACCGGCACTCCCGCGGCTGGGCCCGGCCCGAATCGTTCGTGCGCTTCTCCTGGGACTTCGACTGCTGCATCGGCTCGAAAGCGCGCTGGGGACGCTGGCAGGACGGTCTCGGGATGGGCCGGCCGGAGCTGGAGACCCTCGGCCGGGCGGCGGCGCTGCTGGCGGACCGGCTGCGCCGCTTCGGCGCCGGCCCCGATCGCTTCGGCCTCATCCACGCCGACATGCGGCTGGCCAACCTGCTGGTCAGCGGGCCCGATATCCAGGTCATCGACTTCGATGACTGCGGCTTCGGCTGGTTCCTGTTCGACCTCGGCACCGCGCTGAGCTTCTTCGAGCATGACCGGCGGGTTCCCGAGCTGTGCGAGGCGTGGCTGCGCGGCTACCGCCGCATCCTGCCGCTCCCGGCTGAGGATGCGGCGGAGATCCCCACCTTCATCCTGCTGCGGCGGCTTCAGCTCGTGGCCTGGGTCGGCTCCCACCGGTTCGCCGACTCGGCGCGCGAGCTGGGCGCCGACTTCACCACCGGCGCGTGCGAGCTGGCCGAGCGGTATCTCGTTACGACAAAATAAGCGATCTTTCGGGAGGCGCGATGTTCACCTCGATCAGCGGCCGCTCGGTCCTGGTGACCGGCGGCACCAAGGGCATTGGCAAGGGGATCGCGGCCGGGTTCGCCGGCGAGGGCGGCCGGGTCGTCATCACCGGCCGGGACAGCGACGCGGGCGAGCGGGCGGCCGCGGAGCTGACCGCGGCGGCGCAGGGCAGCGGGTCGGGCGGGGAGGTCCACTTCCTGCCGGGCGACGTGAGCGACCCGGCGAGCTGCGCCGCGGTGACCCGCGCCGCGCAGGACCGCAACGGCGGGCTGGACGTCGTGTGCTGCAACGCGGGCATCTTCCCGGCCGCCTCGCTGGAGGAGATGACGCCGGCGCAGCTGGACGAGGTGCTCGGGATCAACCTGAAGGGGACCTTCTTTATCGTCCAGGCTGCGCTGCCCGCCCTGAAGCGCTCCGGTCACGGGCGCGTCATCGTCACCTCGTCGATCACCGGCCCCCTCACCGGCTACTCCGGCTGGTCACATTACGGCGCCAGCAAGGCGGGCCAGCTCGGATTCATTCGCTCGGCCGCGCTCGAGCTCGCCCACTCGGGCATCACTGTCAACGCCATCATGCCGGGCAACATCGCGACCGAGGGCCTGGATGACCTGGGACCCGACTACCTGCGGTCGATGGAGGCGGCCATTCCCCTGCGCCACCTCGGCAGCATCAGCGACATCGCGAGCGCTGCGCTATTCTTCGCCAGTGATGAGGCCGGCTTCATTACCGGGCAGACGCTCGTCGTCGATGGTGGCCAGACGATCCCCGAGTCGCTGGAGGCCATGGGGTGAGCGAGCGGGACGTTCCTGACGCACTCGCGCCGCGCGGGCAGCCGGACTCCAGGCTCGTCGAGGAGGCCCGGCACGGGCTGCTCGACCTGATCTCGACCGGGAAACTCCGGCCGGGCGACCGGCTCGGCACCGAGCGGGACCTGGCCGCCCAGCTATCGGTGAGCCGGTCCACCTTGCGGCAGGCGCTGACCGGGCTGGCCCGGACGGGCACCATCCGCCGCGTCCCCGGCCGGGCGGGCGGGACTTTCGTGACCCACGCCAAGCTGGACCGTGACCTGTCGGTGGTGGTGGGCCTGCCGGAATACCTGCGCCGCCAGGGTTTCGTCGCGGGCACCCGGGTGCTGTCCGCCACGATGGCGGGCGCGGACGATCTCGCCGCGGAACATCTCGGCCTGCCCGCGGGCAGCCTCGTCCTCGATATCTCCCGGATCCGGCTGGCCGACGGCCTGCCGATCTCGCTGGAACGGGTCCGGCTCCCGGCCGAGATATTTCCCGGCCTGCTCGAGCTCCCGCTCGGCGGCTCGATCTACGAGCTGCTGGACAACCACTACGGGATCAGGCCGGAGGACGTGGTGGAGCATCTTGAGGTCGTCGACGCCAGTCCCGAGGAGGCCGCGCTGCTGGGGATTACCGTTCGCACCCCGCTGCTCGCGATCACCCGCACGTCCTGCACCTCAGGCGGCATTCCGTTCGAGTTTTCCCAGGACCTCTTCCGGGCCGACCGGACCCGGGTCACCTTCCGGACCCGGGCCGAGCGGGCGGAGATAGTCCCGCGGGAGGTGTCGTGAGCGGCGCGAGGAGCGCGGCCACGGCCGGCGGCCGGCAGCTGGCGGCCGGGCGCTGAGCCACTGCCGGCCCGCCCGCCCGCGTTACCAGACGTCGAGCGCGAGCAGGTCATCCTCGGTTTCCCGGCGGACGATCGGCCGCGCCGTCCGGTCCCGGACCGCGATGACGGGCGGCCGGGGCACGTGGTTGTACTGGCTGGCCATGCTCCGGCAGTAAGCCCCTGTGCCGGGCACCGCCAGGAGATCGCCCGCCGCCAGATCGGAGGGCAGGAATTCGTCCTTGACCAGGATGTCGCCGCTCTCGCAGTGCCTGCCCACGACCCGGCTGAGGACGGGCGCGGCGCGGGATTCACGGGAGGCCAGGGTGCAGGAGTAGTCAGCGTCGTACAGGGCCGTGCGGATGTTGTCGCTCATCCCGCCGTCCACCGCGACGTAACGGCGGACCGCCCCGTGCTCGAGCTCGACATCCTTGATGGTCCCGGCGGTGTACAGCGTGAAAGTGCCCGGCCCGGCAATCGCCCGGCCCGGCTCCACGGAGACCCGGGGCACCTCTACGCCCAGCGCCCGGCACTCCTGCGCGACGATCTCCGCCAGCGAGTCGGCCAGGACCTTGGCGGTCAGCGGGTCATGCTCGCTGGTGTACGCGATGCCGAACCCGCCGCCCAGCCCGATCTCCGGCAGGCTGACGTCGCGTTCAGCGGCGACCTGGGCGTGCAGGCCGAGCAGCCGCCGGACCGCCACCTCGAAGCCGCCGGTGTCGAAGATCTGCGAGCCGATATGCGCGTGCAGCCCCCGCAGCTCCAGTTCGGGGCGCTCCAGGGCCCGCCACACCGCCTCGGCCGCCGCCCCGGTTGACAGCGAGATCCCGAACTTCTGATCCTCATGCGCCGTGGCGATGTACTCGTGGGTGTGCGCCTCGACCCCGACTGTCACCCGGAGCAGGACCGGCGCGCGGGTGCCGAGCCGGCCGGCGGCGTCCGCGATCCGGTCGATCTCGGGGAGGGAATCGACGACGATGCGCCCGATCCCGGCCCCGATGGCCCGGTCTATCTCGACATCGGACTTGTTATTGCCGTGCAGGGCAAGGCGCTCTGGCGGGACGCCGCCGCGCAGGGCCACCGCCAGCTCGCCTCCAGAACAGGTATCCAGGCCCAGCCCGTCGTCGGCTATCCAGCGCGCTACCTCGGTACAGAGAAAAGCCTTCCCGGCGTAATAGACGTCGGCCCCTCCGCAGAGGTCAGCGAATGCGTGGCTGAACGCATCGCGGAACGCCAGCGCCCTGGCCCGGAAATCCGATTCGTCCAGTACGTAGGCGGGCGTGCCATGCTGGGCGGCTAGCTCCCGCACGTCCACCCCGCCGACCTCCAGCGCGCCGTCCGCATTCCGCCGCACCGACCGTGCCCACAGCTGCGGCAGCAGCTCGTTAATGTCAGCGGGCGGCGCCAGCCACGCCGGGACCGCGGCGACGCCGCCGTAACCGGACGCGTGCAGGGCGCCGGCTTCATGAGCGGACATGGCGACTCCGTTCGCAAGACACTGGAGCGGTTCCGGCCCGGGACAGGCCGACCCTCGGTACCGCCGGCTTAGCTCCGCGCGCGGGCCGGCTGGCACTCCAGCGTAACCGGCCGGGCCGAGCGACTCTCCGCGTCATGACGATGCGCGACGGACCGGGATCACGATGAGCAGGACACCGCTGACGACGAGCAGCAGCCCGCCTCCCAGCAGGCCCGCGGCGATCCACGGCAGGCCGGGCATGGTGGCGCCGACGTCCGCGCGCACGGTCAGTCCGGCCGAGGCGTCCGGGTTCATCACGACAACGGCCCAGTTGCCGGCCGGCGGGGTCCAGACCAGCGCCTGGGTGCCGGTGCCAGTGACGCTGGCTGTCCAGATCGTCGTGCTGGCCGGAGCGGCGGGCACGACGGTCCCGGGATGGCTGATCGCCGTGGTGCTGGGGCCGAGGTCAGCGAGCGTGGTGTACCGGGCTCCCGACAGGTAGCCGTTGACGGCCGCCGCCGGCGCGATGCCGATAAAGACCTGTTTCGTAGGATCTGACGCGGTGACCCTGATCCGCACCTTACCGACCACGGCCTGGCCGAACCCGGCCCAGCTGTCGGCCGGGAGCTGGACCGTGCTGGTGGCCAGCGCGTGGCCCCCGGTGGCGTAGGTGACCTTGCCCGACGTGACGAACCCGTTCTGGCGGTGTGCCTGGCCGGCCCACAGCAAGGCCGCCGCGCCGGTGAGCAGGCCCACGGCGGCCAGCGTGAGAACCGAGCCGGCCACCGCGGAGACGATCCGGCCTGTGGTCCAGCCGCGGCGGTCGGCCGAGCGGGCAGGACCAGGCCCCGCCGGCCCCGCTGGGCCCGCTGGCTCTGCTGGCCCCGCCGGCCCCGCTGGCTCTGCTCGCCCCGCTGGGCCCGCTGGCTCTGCTCGCCCCGCTGGGCCCGCTGGCCCCGCCGGCCCCGCTGGCGGCTGGAGCGTGAGCGTGCTACCGGGGTCGGTTCCCCCGGCATCCAGCCGGAACGGCGGGTACTGGTCGGTCATCAGCCCGGCATAGGCGGCGACCCGCAGCACCCAGCGGTTCAGGCCGAGGACAAAGTCGAAGATGGCCCGCGGGTAGCTGCCAGTGAACGCCAGGACGATGGCGGCGACCAGGACGAGAATCCCGATCAGCCCGCCCCCCGCCCAGTTAAAGTCCTGGCTGTCCGCCCGCCAGGCCGCGAAGGTCCCGCCGCCGGCGAACAGGCCGACGATGATGTACTGCGGAATGGCCAGCAGCCACCACTTCACCAGTACCAGGCCGCGGGACAGCCGCTCCGGGTACTCGATCTCCAGGTGAGCCGGGTAGCTGGGATCCTCCTGCAGGCTGAACGGCGGGTACCTGTCGGTGCCCAGAGCCCCGTAGGCGTAGTACTGCACGCGCCAGGTCCAGCGGAGCACGCCCACGTTGAAGTCGAAGATCGATCGCGGATAGCGGCCGGTGAACAAGATCGCGAAGAACGCGGCCACGCTGAGCACGACGAAGGCCACCCACAGGAACGCCAGGACGAAGTAATGCGGGATGGCCAGAATCCATTTCACTAGCCACAGCCACCGCGACAGCCGCGCGTCAAGGGAAGCATCCACCCGGACCGGGTACGCGGTATCAGACATCGTCGCCACCTCCTATCAGCTCTTCCTGCTGACGCGCGCGATAGCGCCGGCGGCCGGCGCTAGCGTCAGCCAGAGTCCGATCGTCACCACCATGGACGTGACGTAGCCGAACGGCCGCACGCCGACGTCCGTTGCGGCAATTCCGGCGAAGATCATCAGCAGCCAGGAGCTGACGAAGAAAGCCGGACCCGCCGCGATAACCCCGAAGAAGTCACTCACTGCTGTCACCCCCGTGCCTTTCGAGCCCGTGCCTTCCGAGTCCTTTCAGCAGGCTGGCAGTCGACAGGCTGGCCCGGCAGGGCAGATGGTCCTTCCAGGCGGGGTCAATTGACCCCGGTACCGCACCGGATGCCGACCCGCGGCCGATATGAGGCGAAAGTCCCGGCCCGACAGGAGCATCGGCCCTAGCCAACGGCTCCCGCGCGGCCGATTATTAAAGAAACGATGCGCTAGCGAGGAGCCGGCCATGAGTATTCCTGATCGGTCGCAAACTCGCCGCAGGCCCGTCCGCCAGTACACTGCCCCCCGCCGCGTTGCTGCTCGCCTGCAGCCCGGCCGCTGGGCGCCCCGGCCCGGGAATAGCACGCCGGCCCCTCAGGCGCCGGCCCCTCAGGCGCCGGCGTCTGACCAGCCAGCGGGCGGAAGGCGCGCGATGAGCACCGGCGCGGGAATCTTTTTGATTACCGTCGGAGCCATCCTGCTGTTCGCCCTCACGCCAGGCGCGTCGCCGCAATGGATCAACTTGCACATCGTGGGCATCATCTTGATCCTCGCGGGCCTGCTCGGCCTGGCGCTCCCCCGGCTCAAGCGTTCCCCTGCCAGCGGCTTCCGCCGTTGGGTCGTCCCCATGCTCCCGCCGGACGACGAGCCGCCCCCCGCCGATGAGCCCGGCCTGATCCGCAGTCCAGGTGTCGACGACGACTATCCGACCCTGGCCGACGAGATCCTCGGCGACGAGCACGACCCGCCGACCGGGGGCCGGTGAGCCGACCGGGGACCGCCGGGCCCGCCGAAAGGGCCCGCCGGGCCCCGGCGGGCCGCCCTTACTTGCGGGCCTCCGTAGCAGGATGGTGCTCGACCATCGTGCCGACCGAGGGGAAAAAGGTGCTTTCGTGGCGATCCCGCCACCGGACGAGGTAGGGCGGCGCACCGTTCTCGCCGTGTACCTCGATGATCTCGCCATGGCGGTCCTCGTCACCTTGGTGCAGTCCCTTGACCGTCAGTTCGTCCCCTACTTTCGCTTGCATCGCGATTCACCTCCTGGCAGTTCACGAGACCAGGCTCGGCCGAGCCTGGCCGAGATCACGCGCCGGGGTGCCCCGGCCTGATCAGCTGGCCGCGGATGTCGAGCACAGTGGTGCCCGCAGCGGCCAGGACATGCTGAGAAGCCCGGTAGTGATGCATGCAGAGCAGCAGGTCCGTCTCGTGCGCGCGTCCGGGGCCGGGCGGCATGACCGCGACCACCGCCGGGCTGGCCGGGCAGCAGCAAGCACTCGCCGCGAGCCGGAGAGCACGCCAGTCGATACCAGCCGACGGCGGCTCTGACGGTAGATCCGCCGGCGTCGGCGGCACCGGCGGGTTGACCTGACTGGCCTGGCTGGGGTGCAGGAATCTGGCTGACATGTGCTCAGTCTGCCCCGGCTGGGGGCGGCTCTCGCAGGGTCGCAGTTCTCCAGCTGCCGGGACCAATGGCCCTGTGCCAGACCCGGGGCTAGGTCCCGGCCTTCGGCCTCCCCGTCCTGCCCCGCATCTGCTAGACCGGCCCGAGCCGGTGAGCACCCGCCAGGGCCGGTGCCCGGCGCCGGGAATGCGCCGGGGGCCCGGCCGGTTACATTAAGCGGTCGTAGTTTTCCTGTGTACGTGGTCGATTTCACGCTCGCGGAGTACTCGCGGGCGTTTTGCTGTTGGTGCCTGAACTGGTGCGCAGCCGCCGCCCGGGCCCGGGCCCGCATGGTGCAGGTACCGAATGTCTTATAGCAAGGAGTCACCATGTCACAGGGAAATGTGAAGTGGTTCAGCCCGGAAAAGGGTTTCGGGTTCATTAATGTCGACGGCGGCGGCGCGGACGTTTTCGTTCATTTCTCCGCGATCGACTCAGACGGGTTCCGCAGCCTGGATGAAAACCAGCGCGTCGAATTCGACATCACCCAGGGGCCGAAGGGCCCGCAGGCGGAGCGGGTTCGTATCCTCTGACCGGATGCCGCTACGTCGGGCGGCCGGCGGAGCGGGCAGCCGCGGTGCTGTCCGCTGACCGCCGGCCGCCGATGACGTAGTCGGTCACCTGCTTGCCGAACATCACCGCCACCGTGTACTCGCCGCGCGTCACCGCGAGCCCGTAGTTGTCCGGGGTGGGCTCGACGCTCCAGCCATGCAGGTCGACATCCCGAATGGCGCTGCGCCGCACTCGCTGGGCGCGCTCGGCCGCCGTGTGGTAAAAGCTGTCGTCGTCGTTCAGGCTCAGGGCGAACTCGTAGTCGAGGCTCTCGCTGTCCCGCAGCCGGGCAAGATTCCGCTCGATTCTGATCAGGATCGGTGCAAGCACGAGGTCGGGTGCGGAATGCGGGTGCGGATGGGACATGGGGACCACCAAGCTTCCGAACTGCGGGAACGAACTAACCCGATCGTCGGATGGCGAGCCGCCCCACTGGCAGGGCC